>NZ_JAWPOJ010000140.1:0-1580 GCF_033344235.1 Vibrio sp. Vb1554
ATACTTTTTTGTATAGCATAATGCAATTAAAGCTCAGTGATCGACTTTTCCCGTCAATAGCCCTACTATTCATCGCGAGATCAACGACCAAGAAACGCGCGCTGCGCAAAGTGAACAAAAACCCTATGATTACCTTCTCTGATATTCAGTTACTGCGTGGCGGTAAACCTCTTTTAGACCAAGCATCGGCAACCATTCACCCAGGTGACAAAGTGGGTCTGGTTGGCAAAAACGGCTGTGGTAAATCGACCTTATTTGCTCTACTGAAAGATGAACTGTCGATTGACGCGGGCTCGTTCAGCCAACCTCAGCATTGGGAATTGGCGTGGGTAGCGCAGGAAACACCTGCTTTAGAACGCAGCGCACTGGAATACGTCATTGATGGTGATCGCGAATACCGCGGTCTTGAGCAACAGCTAGCGGTTGCCGAAGAAAAAGACAACGGTACGCTGGTGGCAGAAATTCACGGCAAGATCGAAACCATTGGCGGTTATAGCATCCGTGCCCGTGCGGCAGAATTGCTTGACGGCCTTGGCTTTAGCCAAGAACAGATGAGCTGGAACTTAACTCAGTTCTCTGGTGGTTGGCGTATGCGCCTTAACTTGGCTCAAGCACTATTGTGTCGTTCCGATCTACTACTGCTCGACGAACCAACCAACCACTTGGATTTGGACGCCGTAATGTGGCTAGAACGCTGGCTGCAAAACTACCCTGGCACACTGATCTTGATCTCGCACGACCGAGATTTCCTAGATCCGATCGTTGGTCGCATCATCCATATCGAAAACCAACAGCTGAACGAATACACGGGCAACTACTCGTCATTCGAAAATCAACGTGCGCAAAAAATGATGCTGCAACAAGCGATGTTCGAGAAGCAACAAAAGCAAATGTCGCACATGCAAAGCTACATCGACCGCTTCCGCTACAAAGCGTCGAAAGCGCGCCAAGCGCAAAGCCGAATCAAAGCGCTAGAACGCATGGAAAAAGTCTTGCCCGCGCAGTTCGATAACCCATTCAGCTTTGAATTCCGTCAACCAGCTGCGCTGCCAAATCCAATCATGATGATGGACGACGTATCGGCAGGTTACGGCGACAACCTAATTTTAGAAAAGATTCGTCTGAACTTAGTACCGGGCAGCCGTATTGGTTTGCTTGGCCGCAACGGCGCAGGTAAATCGACCTTAATCAAACTGCTTTCAGGTGAACTTAAAGCGCAAGGCGGCGATCTCACCTATTCGCAAGGCGTAAAGATCGGCTACTTTGCTCAGCACCAGTTGGAAACGTTGCACCCAGAAGAAACACCACTGCAGCACATGATGCAGATTGCACCGGATCAAACAGAGCAGCAACTACGCGATTACCTAGGTAGTTTTGGTTTCCAAGGCGACAAAGCGCTAGAAAAAGTCGCACCGTTCTCTGGTGGTGAAAAGGCACGCTTAGTGCTGGCATTGATCGTGTGGCAAAAACCAAACCTATTGCTACTCGACGAACCAACCAACCACCTAGACTTAGACATGCGCCCAGCGTTAACCATGGCTCTGCACACGTTCGAAGGTGCGGTGCGGATTGTTTCACAC
>NZ_JAWPOJ010000141.1:0-1578 GCF_033344235.1 Vibrio sp. Vb1554
ATTTGACGACGCTCGATACCTTGAGCGGCAACAATACTACTTAGCTTCATCCCCAAAACCGGAAGAACGCAAGGCATGATGTTGAGAATCAAACCACCAAGCAAAGCGAACAGAAAAATACTCACTAAAGACGTGCTCGGCAGTGGCTCTACTATCGCCTCAGCTATTGCTTGAGTGGTTTCTTCTGCCAACAAGTTGGCGTCTTTGATGGTCACAAACAGCGACTGATCACTTAACTCCACATCGCCTAACCAAGTATCCACCAAATAGCTCGCGGTAACGGTATTTCCCTCTTGATGCATACCTTCAAGCTTGAAGCTATAGTCTCGCGTTGCCTCATCGACACCGTCCACCAACACTTGTGGTTGGTTCCAACCTTGAGTGTTCGTGAGCTTGATTTGCAACTTCGATTGGTTTGCATCCCAACTTGCTTGAGTGACATCAATAAACGGCGATGGCTGGGGCACATTGCTCACCGCTTGGGCGTAACTGAACATCACCTGCTCGTCGATTTGCAGCTCAGAAGGCAGGAAGGTCAGTTGAATTTGATAGTCCGTCAACACACAGATGGTGGTGCAGGAAGAGAGCGTGAGCACTGCATCAATCGTGACGGGTTTCGACATATTGTCGATATGCAGCGTCATTGGGAACAAAGTGTCACCTTTGTAACCGAGAGTCTCAATGCCCAATAACTCGAACTTTTGCGGATATGGCCATTGCCAATCAACCTTGCTCAGGTTTTGCGAGTTTTGCCAATCTATCGATGGCGCGACACCACCCTCGCCCGGCGATCGCCAATAAGTTTTCCAGTCTCCGGTTAACTTGACATCCAAATAACCAGTGAGCGTTTTTGCTTGCGGATCTTGCTGACCAGTCAAAACAAAACGCGTTTGCACAGGCGGATGCTGTGGATTGGTCATCCATCCCGTGTCAGTAGTTTGCGCCGAGAGAGTAAGAGAGAACAAACCCAATACCAACGCCATAAAGAATATGGACGCGAGTTGAGTCGCTTTAGTAATGTGATTCATAGTGATTCCTAATTAATAACAAGTGTAGAAAATGGCTGGCGTTTTCGGCCAGAATCACTTGTCATTCTCGGAACACACAAAAGGTAAGATGAATTCGATGTTTGTCGTAGATGGGCTCAGTCCATTGCCTTGCGTTAACAAAGGCACTGCATCGCCAAACTGCGGCTAAAACAATGCCAATGAACAAAACGACAATGAAGGCTTCGAGCTGATGCTGGGTAAACTGAATCAACTTTTCAGACAGTTCACACTTACTCGGCTCTTTGACTTTATCAGCTTTCACAACATGAGCATCATCGCTAGATAAAGCAGAAACCAAGGTTTGGTCATCACTCATCGAGCATGCCGAAACCAAACCAGAATTTTGCATCAGACACACGACGATGACCCAGCCAATCATTGCTAGCAGCCATTTCGCGCGCTTTTGAGGCGTGCCTTGTCGTGAAATCAATAAGCTCATAAAAAGTCAGATAAAGATGGAAACGCAGAAAATAATACGCAAGTTGTCGTAAAGCTCAAGTCGTTCGACCTTGCTTGCCGATATGATTGG
>NZ_JAWPOJ010000142.1:0-1577 GCF_033344235.1 Vibrio sp. Vb1554
CGCACGGTAAAATATAAATGGAAACTAGAGTTAGTGAGTCTATTTCCGATATCAAACCTCTTGATGTCGAATTATTAGGCAAGCCTATTCATATCATTCGAGATAAGCTTGAAAATTTAATTTCAGAATCTTGTTCAAGCCTAACGAATGAATTGCAAAATTGGCTCAGTACAAACAAAGTGGAAGCTAGCTTAACCTCCGTAGACCTGCATCGATTCTCTCCTGCAATGATGGACAAAGATCAGACATCCACCCATAAGCACCAAGAAGGTGGCATGGTATTTGTTCACGGTGATACTCAGACTCTCGTTAAATTAGCAGACCGTTTTTATGGCGCTAATACAGAGCGTTCAGTCGCAACACTGACTGCCAGTGATCTTCGCCTACAGGAAAGAATCAGCCGCATTATTATCGGTTGGCTAGCACCGCAAGACATGTGGGAAGCATGTGAGTATGAAGCTCCACGCGGCATAGGCTTATGTGTCCAATTAAATATCACCTTTGAAGGTTATCAAGGGTCGATGTACTTAAAACTGGACACGCATCTGATCCAAACCTTGATTGAACAGCTTGAGCTGCAATCAGACGTGGATTTGTATGAACCTTTTTGTCGTTCCCTAGAATCAACGCCAGTTCGTCTTAACGTGGTATTGAGTAAAAAAACGATGGCTCTAAGTGACGTTGTCAGCCTAAAACCTGATGACATCATGCCAATCGAATTACTGAATACCGTACCGGTAAGCATTGGCAATCAACCTCTCTTTACTGGCCGTATTGCTGAGCAAGACGGACAGCTTGTTTTGATTTTTAACCCGGATAAGGAAACGCAGCGATGAGCGCAGCGCCTGAAACTAAAGCGTTCGACACAGATGAACTGAACTTTGATGATTTTCAATTAGAAGACTTTGAAGCTGAAACAACGCGCCAACCTGAGCCTGTTGCTGCAGAGCGCGACCTGAGCTTTTTCAAAAGCATTCCTGTGACTGTCACGCTTGAAGTCGCAAGTAAAGAGATCCCACTTGGTGATTTGATGAAAGCGGGCGAAGGCACCGTCATTGAACTTGAAAAGCTGAACGGCGAACCGTTGGACGTAAAAGTGAACGGTTCCCTACTTGGCCATGCGGAAGTAGTTGTCGTTAATGACAAATACGGTCTTCGCTTGATTGACGTACACGATTCGGCATTAAGCGGCGTTGGTCGATAATTTTTGGTAGGCAGTACAATGAACAATCTGAGCGCTTGGCATCGTTGGTTACCTTTGTTGGTATTGGTGTCACTTTTGTTTGCATTCCCAACAATGGCAGCAGACAACGGCTTAACAATTCTGTCCGTCACGGACGGAGACGCACAACAAGAGTACAGCGTTAAACTACAAATTCTTTTGTTGATGACGGCGCTCAGTTTCCTTCCTGCTTTCATTTTGATGGCGACGAGCTTTACACGCATTATTGTGGTGCTGGCTATCTTGCGCCAAGCGCTTGGTTTGCAGCAGAGCCCGCCAAACCGCGTGTTAGTGGGTATTGCATTAACGCTTACTCTACTCATCATGCGCCCAGTTTGGACGGATATCTACGAGA
>NZ_JAWPOJ010000143.1:0-1576 GCF_033344235.1 Vibrio sp. Vb1554
TCCGATCTGTCTGTTTTCCTCGGTCTCGCAACCTTGCTGATCTAAGCCAGTAACCAACAATGAGCATTAAAAAAGCCTGATGAACACATCAGGCTTTTTGGTATTTACGTGCTAGTAACAGTTATTCACCTGCGACTTTCATTGTGTCGAGCAAGATAGAACCGGTTTGGATTTGTGAGCGTGTTTCAATATCACTACCAACTGCTACTATCTTCGTGAACATGTCTTTTAGATTACCGGCGATGGTAATTTCAGAGACTGGGTATTGGATTTCACCGTTCTCAACCCAGAAGCCTGCCGCACCGCGAGAGTAATCACCCGTTACCACGTTCACACCTTGGCCCATCACTTCTGTTACCAAAAGGCCTGTGCCTAATTCCTTCAGCATTTGCTCAAAGTTTTGGCCTGTCGACTTCACGTACCAGTTGTGAATACCACCAGCGTGACCAGTTGGATCCATCTTCATCTTGCGAGCGGCATAACTGGTCAGTAGATAGGTCGCCAACACACCATCGGTAATGATTTCACGATCTTGCGTATAAACGCCTTCGCTATCGAATGGGCTGGAAGCCAAACCGCGCAATACATGCGGACGTTCTGAAATATTGAACCATTCAGGCAAGACTTGTTTACCCAAGTGATCCAGTAAGAAAGAAGATTTGCGGTACAGGTTGCCACCGCTGATCGCCATCACTAGGTGACCAATCAAGCCAGTTGCCACATCTGCCGCAAACATAATTGGGTATTGGCCCGTTTTCAATCGTTGAGCATCCAGTCGGCTTACAGTATTTTCCGCCGCTTTGCGGCCGACGGTTTCTGGCGTCCACAAATCATCACGATGGCGGGCAACGGTATAGCTGTAGTCACGTTCCATTTCGCCATTTTTGCCCACGCCAATAACGCAGCAGCTTGTGCTGTGGCGGCTAGACGCGTAGCTTGCTAACAAACCATGGCTATTTCCGTAGACTTTGACGCCGTAGTGACTATCGTAGCTTGCACCGTCACTTTGCTTGATTGCATCGCTGTAGCTTAGCGCTTCTTTCTCAGCGGCAATCGCCATTTGTGCTGCGTAGTCTGGGTCTGGAGAGTCTGGGTGGAAAAGGTCAAGATCTGGCACCTCTTTCACCATAAATTCTTTCGGCGCTGGGCCTGCGAATGGGTCTTCAGATGTGTAATGAGCGATATCAAGCGCGGCATTCACTGTCTGTTCAATCGCCGCTTCACTCAAATCAGATGTGGAAGCGCTGCCCTTACGTTGGCCTCGGTAAACGGTAATGCCAAGCGCACCATCACTGTTGAACTCGACATTTTCTACATCACCCATTCGAGTGGAAACACTCAAACCTGTGCTTTTAGTAATTGCGACTTCTGCTGCATCCGACTTCGCCGACGCGAGCTCCAATGCTCGTGCCACGGCTTGCTCTAGCTCGGTACGTTGCTCAGCAACCTGCTGTTTAATATCCATTGTCTTTCACATCTTGTATTCAATACGCAATAGAATAACAAGAATTTCGCTTTCTCCCCATGATTCTTGTTAAAATAGTCATAATATTAATCAAAACACAGGCAACTGAAA
>NZ_JAWPOJ010000144.1:0-1575 GCF_033344235.1 Vibrio sp. Vb1554
GTCGAGATTCAGTATTTCCTCGAACCATTTGTCGCGCTTGTTCCGTCAGCAGGGGCACATGACCTTGGCAGACTACATTACTTGGGTACGAGTGGATCGTGCGAAGTTTATGCTCAAGAAATACAACTTCAAACTCAATGACGTGTCAGTGCGCTGTGGATTTAAAGACGTGAACTATTTCTGCCGAGTATTTAAGAACCGTACAGGCAGAACGCCGACGGAATATCGTGGTTCGATTTAAGCCTTCAGTCAGAGTGCGTAAATCATAGAGAAGTTTAGGCGAGCAGCCTCGACATGGCGTACATCAGCAGCGCTTGTAAGTCGACGCTGCTTTTTGTTAGTAGTAGGCGTTCCGCCATTTGATCGGTAAGCAGATTTCGTGTGAGGTTAGTGGCCGCAATGATCTGTTCTCGGGTCGGATTTTCTGGCATCACCAGTGCTATAGCCAGATGAACATCACCCATCTTTGAAGCCCAATCCATCGACTTTTCATTTGCAATAACGGCAATGGAAATATGGTCAACACCTGAAAACATCACATGCGGTAGAGCGATCCCCGGAGTCACGCAAGTTGATGAACGTTCTTCGCGTTTAATAAAAGCAAGAATCAGTTCGTCGGGATGAATGGGGTGGATCAGCTGAGCTAATCCTTTAAGGCATTCAAACTTGGTGAGCTCGGTATGCGCTTTGGCGTAGTGCCATTTGATTTCACAAGGTGGGCAAATTTGCGGTAAACGCTCGGCCAGTTGGCTAGAAAACTCATAGTTGATATGAGATCCCACCACCGTAAAGTGTTCAGCAATCATGTCTTTGATGACGAAGCAGGCCAACTCTGCGTCAATGCCAATCGCTGTGATTTGACACAAATCACCTTGTTGTAGACCTGCTTGCAAAATCGCCACGGACTTGGTGAGTTCCGCAACACGATTTTGCGTTACATTAATGATATGTAAGGTACTTTTGAACTTCTTTGCCACTCGATTGAGTGGCTGAGCAAGGTGCGCACTGGCATTTGCATTATCGACGAAAAAGGTGATTTGGTATTCGTTCATCTGCAAATTTAGTCGCGGCAGTGGACGAGGAATACTTTGTCGACGTTCAGCAAAACCTCTTCAATGGGGATTTGAATTTTGCGCGTCTCTTCGAATCGGCCAGGTTGTTCTATCTCAATATCCGACACGATCAAAACCCGATCCGCTTGAGCGATATCGTGCGGAGTGAGCTGATTTTCTATCCCCATCGCACCTTGCGTTTCTACTGTAATTTGCACGTTATGTTTTGGCGCAGCTTTCATTAGTGCATCTGCCGCCATATAAGTATGAGCGATGCCTGTAGGGCATGCTGTCACCGCTACGATTTTCATGTTCTATCCATTTTATTTTTTGTGGATATTAGCACAGCCACCGCGGATTGAATTGATTTGAGCTGGATTAACGCAAGAGCTCTATCACAGTTTGAATCTCATGTTACATTAATCCAGTTAATGCACTTTTAGTCCTATATATCAAAGGGTAGGCACTGGTTAATCTATGCCCAAATAAAATGAGTAGGAACGCATACGAGCCAGGGGATCCT
>NZ_JAWPOJ010000145.1:0-1566 GCF_033344235.1 Vibrio sp. Vb1554
AGCGAAGCAATCGGTACCCGAACAATCTGGGAACACGTATTGTGCCTCGTTGACGATAGGGTAACGGCTCACAATGATTACGCCTCCGTCGTAAACGTTAAAGCCTTCTTTATTCAACATTTTCGTTTGATATGGGTACTCTTTTGCAAGCTCACGTAAAAATGCATCACGACCACTAGCAAAAACCTCTTGCAATGCCAGTACGTCATAGCCTTTTACGTAATCGGGGATTAACTCGTAACGCTCACCAATATGCGACGCAATCGCAGGCAAGGCCCAAATGTTGTAAGTCATCAGTTTGAGGTTTTGCTCGTTGTCATCGACGGCTTCAGCTACTTTGCTTGGTGTGACGGTGTAGTACAAATCGTCATAACGCGCGGTGCTATCCGATTTAAACGCTAGCTCTGCACTGCGAGAGCCAAACGCCTCGGTATGTGAACGATAAATCGTGCGATCGTCTTTTAATGCCAAGTTCACGTCGGCGGCTGACAAACCGTATTCAATGGTCGAGTTGTACCAATGTCCTTCCATGACTTGGTGGAGTGTAATGCTTTCACCTTGCGGGTTAGATACGACAGTTTCAAAGCGATAGTTCTGACCCGATTTCACTCCTTCCCACCGATTAAAACTCAGTACGGGCTTTGTTTCCCAAGGGCCTAATACTTCTACGTGTTGCTGCCATTCTTCTCCGTATTGCAGCAAATCACTGCCATTGTGTTTGACCTGAATGGTTAATGGTTGGTCTGAGTTATTGGTGAGGTATACGTCCGTATCAGCCAAGCTCGGCAATGCTACTAAAGTGCTCAGCAAAAGACTCCACTGCGAAAATTTCATCTTGTTTATCCATGATTTGTGTTAGAGCAATCATTCTTATTTATAAATGTTACTCGAGCGTTAAAGATGGATGACAGCTTATGGTTCGATGAAAATAGTTCGCTACTTGTGACCTTGGTTCTAACTGAGTTGTAAACAAAATGAAGTTACAGGCGCGGTTTATACAGACGGAGAGGTAGGTTGAAATGGTGAGATTTAAAACAAAAAAGCCAGACTCACATCTGGCTTTTTAGTGACGGTTTAGCACGGCTAAGCAGGTATACCACTGTGGAACTTGAAGTCTTCGTCGGGGGTTGAAATCAGCTCAGCTTCGATACGACCGAAGTATGCAATACGCTCGCTGATATCTTTGCCTGTAATCTGCTCAGCCAGTACAAAGTAGTCTTGATAATGGCGTGCTTCAGAGCGGAGTAGGGAAACATAAAACTTCGCAATGTCTTCATCCATGTGCGGCGCAAGTTTAGCGAAACGTTCACATGAGCGAGCTTCGATGTAAGCGCCGATAATGAGTTTATCGATAAGCGTTTCGGGCTCATGAGTCTTCATGTGTGAAATCAGCGTTTTTGCGTAGCGGCTTGCGGGAATGTTTTTGTATTCCACGCCACGGCTCTCCATGATTTCCAGTACTTGATAGAAGTGATGTAATTCTTCTTTGATCAAGAGAACCATTTTATCGATCAGATCTTGGCTATACGGCGAATCCGATTTTGCCATGATGGCTTTCGAAATATT
>NZ_JAWPOJ010000146.1:0-1563 GCF_033344235.1 Vibrio sp. Vb1554
AACTTGCTACGCCAAGAATTTACATTCAGTGATGATGCAGAAATCAGCATTGAAGTAGACCCGCGTGAAATTCAGATCACCATGTTGGATCATCTTCGCAGTGAAGGCTTCAACCGCTTGAGCATCGGCGTTCAGGACTTCAACAAAGAAGTGCAAAAACTGGTTAACCGTGAGCAAGATGAAGAATTCATCTTTGCGATGGTGGCACGTGCGAAAGAGTTGGGTTTCCGTTCGACCAACCTCGATTTGATCTACGGTTTGCCGAAGCAGACCAAAGCCTCTTTTGCGAAGACGTTAGAACAAGTGCTGGAAATGCAGCCGGGTCGTCTGTCGGTCTTTAACTACGCACACATGCCGCAATTGTTTGCTGCGCAGCGTAAGATTAAAGACGAAGATTTGCCAAAAGCAGAAGAGAAAATGGCAATTCTCCAAGACACGATCGCAACTTTGACGGGTGCTGGCTACCAGTTTATCGGCATGGACCATTTTGCGATGCCTGACGACGAACTCGCCGTTGCGCAGCGTGAAGGAGTGTTGCATCGCAACTTCCAAGGCTACACCACTCAAGGTGAGTGTGACTTGGTGGGCTTTGGTGTTTCTGCCATTTCAATGATTGGTGATGCGTACGCGCAAAACCAAAAAGAGCTCAAGAAGTACTACGCTCAAGTAAATGACCTTCGCCACGCATTGTGGAAAGGTGTCTCACTCGATTCGGATGACTTGCTCCGTCGTGAAGTCATTAAGCAGCTGATTTGTAACTTTAAGCTTGATAAAAAAGCGATCGAATCTGAATTCAGAGTGAAATTTGATCAGTACTTCAAAGAAGACCTGCAATTGCTGCAAACGTTCATCAATGATGAGTTGGTGGAAGTAGATGACAATGAAATTCGAGTAACACTGCGTGGTCGCCTGCTTATCCGTAACATCTGTATGAGCTTCGATAAATATCTGCGAGCAAAAGCGCGTCAGCAGCAATTCTCTCGCGTGATTTGATCATCGCTTGCCGATTCCAAATACAAAAAATGCCAGCAAATGCTGGCATTTTTTATAATTTTTGCGCTGATTAAACGCGATCTTTAACTTTTTCTTTCAGTTCTGCTTTTTCTGCATCAGAAATGAAAGCAAGCTCAAGGCCATTGATTTGCGCTTGGCGAATCTGCTCTTGGCTCAGGCCGGCTGCTGGCGCCGCCACTTCGTATTCGTAAGGTAGCTCAATACCTTCTACCGCAGGATCATCCGTATTTAGACACGCTAGAACGCCGTGGTCTAGGAACTGTTTCAGTGGGTGATTTGCTAGAGAATCGACCGTACTGGTTTGGAAGTTCGACGTTAGGCACGATTCGATACCGATACGGTTTTCCGCTAGGTAATCCATCAGTTTTGGATCGTGAATCGCTTTCACACCGTGGCCGATACGCGTTGCACCTAGCTCTTGAATGGCTTGCCACATGCTTTCAGCGCCCGCCGCTTCACCAGCGTGAACTGTCACGTTTAGGCCTGCATCACGCACTTGTTTGAAGTGAGAGACAAAGCGATCGCCTGGTTGACCAAGCTCATCACCTG
>NZ_JAWPOJ010000147.1:0-1559 GCF_033344235.1 Vibrio sp. Vb1554
TGGAACTGACCAAGAATATTTGGTTCGATTGGGAAACTATCGAGAACCACTGTACCTGAAGCTTGTGCTTGTTGCAGCGACGTCAGTAGCATTTGCTCCAATTCATCCGATAAAGCGTAAACATTGAGCTCAGGTTTTTGCCCTGCAATTAAGTTAACTAGCGTGCGTTTTAGTGCGCAGCGAACATCAGCCGCTAACAAAATCGGGTCTTTCGTGTTTTCTGAAGACTCCAGCATGGTATTCGCAATGGTTCGGATGTCTTTTAGTGGCACCTGATCAAGCAATAGCTGGCGGTACACTTTGAGCTGTTGAGCTGGGTTAAGTGCAGCGGCTAAGGCTTCTGCCAATTTCGGCGCTTGTTGGGTTAAGCGCTGCGTCATCGCTTCTACATCATCGTGTGTAAACAATTCTGCAAGGTTGGTTTTCATGATTTTGCTGATGTGCGTTGCGATCACGGTACCGTCATCCACGACTTGGTAACCCATGTTGAGTGCCTTCGCCTTGTCTTGATGTTCAATCCAAACCGCAGGAAGTTGGTAAGCAGGATCGCTCCCTAGAATGCCATCGATTTCACCGTAGGTGTCGCCAACGGCAATCGCCATTAAACGCTCTGGTTCGATGAAGCCCTGCTCAATCACTTCGCCATTAAGAGAAATGGTGTATTGGTTCGGTTTTAGGCTTAGGTTATCGCGAATGCGAACTTCGGGTAGAAGAAAACCTCCTTGTTCAGCGAGGTTACGACGTACGCCACGAATACGTTGCGAAAGTGGCGCACCTTGATCCTTGTTTACCAAGTGAACAAGACGGTAACCAAGCGCAAGAGACAGGGTGTGCACGTGTGGGATGTCGTCCCATGTGAGTGGTGTGTCTTCCTCTTGCATGGCTTGAGAAAGTGCTTCCACCTGTTCGATTTGCGTGTCTTGAACTGGTTTCTTACTTTGTCTCCAACCTGCAAACCCTAGTGCGCCAGCAAATGCAAAGAATGCAAGGTGCGGCATGCCCGGAACCATACCAATGACCGCCATGATCCCTGCAACCGTAAACAAGGTTGCTGGAGTTGCGAGCAACTGTTTCTGCATGGTTTCTGACATGCCGTTGTCGCTGTCATTGATGCGAGTCACGATGATTGCAGCTGCGGTTGCCAGTAATAGCGATGGAATTTGTGCTACCAAGCCATCACCGATGGTTAGCAGTGCATAAGTTTTGAATGCTTCAGACGCTGGTAAGCCGTGTTCGAAAACACCGATGCTGATACCACCGATGATGTTGATGAATAGAATCAACAGACCTGCGACCGCATCACCGCGAACAAATTTCGACGCACCGTCCATTGAACCGTGGAAGTCGGCTTCGTTCGCAACTTCTTTACGGCGCAGACGAGCGGTTTCTTGATCGATCAAACCGGCGTTTAAGTCCGCATCGATCGCCATTTGTTTACCCGGTAGGGCATCCAATGTAAAACGCGCGGAGACTTCTGAAATACGTTCACCACCTTTGGTGATAACCACAAAGTTAATGATCATCAAGATGATGAAGACCACCATACCGACAACGTAGTT
>NZ_JAWPOJ010000148.1:0-1555 GCF_033344235.1 Vibrio sp. Vb1554
TAAGGAGGTGATCCAGCGCCAGGTTCCCCTAGCGCTACCTTGTTACGACTTCACCCCAGTCATGAACCACAAAGTGGTAAGCGTCCCCCCGAAGGTTAAACTACCTACTTCTTTTGCAGCCCACTCCCATGGTGTGACGGGCGGTGTGTACAAGGCCCGGGAACGTATTCACCGTGGCATTCTGATCCACGATTACTAGCGATTCCGACTTCATGGAGTCGAGTTGCAGACTCCAATCCGGACTACGACGCACTTTTTGGGATTCGCTCACTTTCGCAAGTTGGCCGCCCTCTGTATGCGCCATTGTAGCACGTGTGTAGCCCTACTCGTAAGGGCCATGATGACTTGACGTCGTCCCCACCTTCCTCCGGTTTATCACCGGCAGTCTCCCTGGAGTTCCCGACATTACTCGCTGGCAAACAAGGATAAGGGTTGCGCTCGTTGCGGGACTTAACCCAACATTTCACAACACGAGCTGACGACAGCCATGCAGCACCTGTCTCAGAGTTCCCGAAGGCACCAATCCATCTCTGGAAAGTTCTCTGGATGTCAAGAGTAGGTAAGGTTCTTCGCGTTGCATCGAATTAAACCACATGCTCCACCGCTTGTGCGGGCCCCCGTCAATTCATTTGAGTTTTAATCTTGCGACCGTACTCCCCAGGCGGTCTACTTAACGCGTTAGCTCCGAAAGCCACGGCTCAAGGCCACAACCTCCAAGTAGACATCGTTTACGGCGTGGACTACCAGGGTATCTAATCCTGTTTGCTCCCCACGCTTTCGCATCTGAGTGTCAGTATCTGTCCAGGGGGCCGCCTTCGCCACCGGTATTCCTTCAGATCTCTACGCATTTCACCGCTACACCTGAAATTCTACCCCCCTCTACAGTACTCTAGTCTGCCAGTTTCAAATGCTATTCCGAGGTTGAGCCCCGGGCTTTCACATCTGACTTAACAAACCACCTGCATGCGCTTTACGCCCAGTAATTCCGATTAACGCTCGCACCCTCCGTATTACCGCGGCTGCTGGCACGGAGTTAGCCGGTGCTTCTTCTGTCGCTAACGTCAAATAATGCAGCTATTAACTACACTACCTTCCTCACGACTGAAAGTGCTTTACAACCCGAAGGCCTTCTTCACACACGCGGCATGGCTGCATCAGGCTTGCGCCCATTGTGCAATATTCCCCACTGCTGCCTCCCGTAGGAGTCTGGACCGTGTCTCAGTTCCAGTGTGGCTGATCATCCTCTCAGACCAGCTAGGGATCGTCGCCTTGGTGAGCCCTTACCTCACCAACTAGCTAATCCCACCTAGGCATATCCTGACGCGAGAGGCCCGAAGGTCCCCCTCTTTGGCCCGTAGGCATTATGCGGTATTAGCCATCGTTTCCAATGGTTATCCCCCACATCAGGGCAATTTCCTAGGCATTACTCACCCGTCCGCCGCTCGACGCCGTTATCGTTCCCCGAAGGTTCAGATAACTCGTTTCCGCTCGACTTGCATGTGTTAGGCCTGCCGCCAGCGTTCAATCTGAGCCATGATCAAACTCTTCAATTTAA
>NZ_JAWPOJ010000149.1:0-1550 GCF_033344235.1 Vibrio sp. Vb1554
TTTTTGCCACTGAACAGTTTGCAGTGCCATAGTCAAAGCCAATATACATGAGTCCTCCCACTGACGAAAAAAAGGTCGGCAATGCTAACTCAATGGCACATGAATTACTACTCAAACGGTAGAGCGATTCTCGCTTATTCGCTTTCGGACGTTTCTTTTTTCATGGCAGGTAACACGACGGCTAATAATAACGCTAATAAAAGAAAAGCAGGCGTGAGTTTCAATCCTTGCCAAATTGAGTACGTGTCGTGAAACAGCCAAAAAATTCCTATCGTTAACAAGTAAGCAAAATAGCTGCTGAACACTAAACTCATGGCGACAAAACGCGTGCGATTAATGATGAGGATTCGCACTAAATATTGGCTAAGTAAACTCGCACAATGCATCGCCAGTTGCCAGTTAATGATAAAAAAAGCCAGAGAAACAAATCCAGCTACCAGCATGGCGTCGTGCGTACTAACAATAAAGTAGCTGCCGAAACGGCTCATCATAACAGGATAATTGCCTTCGTAGACGATGGACCAAGAGATCGCATTCGCCACTGCAATATAATTGGCAAAATAGGCAATAGCATAGAAAGTCGTGCGGGAACTAAAAGGTTGAAATACGTCCGCACAATAGCCGCGCCATTCTTCTTGATTAGCGGTGGGGCCAACCCAATTGCGTTTGTGGTCTGGGAGTCGCTCGGCAAATGCAGGGCCATTTCGAAACAGTAGCCAGAAAATATACAGCGCCAATGCAATCAACAGTATCGTCAACATACTCCCCCCTAGAAATGTCTGTGCCACTGCCGTTGCTATTGAGGTCGTAAACTGCACTTCCCTAATTGTCATCGTCATCGCTAACGTCACACATCGTTTAACGCGTATTTAAGCCTTTCTAAGCGATTAGAATTGCGATGATTTTTCTATCTTATATGTTTACTCAGCGAGTAATATTAGTTTTAAAAACGAGCACGCTAACGGTTTTAAACGTGCGAAGGCACACCTTTAGGTCTAGCACACTACGGGATGGATTGCAGGGAAGGAAATAGGAAGAGAGGGAACGCGCCCAAATGATATCGACGTCATACGTCTATACCATTTGGGCAAAAATCGTTAATTTTCTAGCTTTTCTTCGAAAACACCTAGTTCGCGACCTAACCAAATCGCGCTCTCTGTGTGATCACGCAATTCTCGTTCGCTGACCGGGTGAATAAGCACAGAGAAATCCCCACGAATGGTATCTAACCAAGCCAAAAACTCTTCACTGATCGACTCAAGGTGCATTTCAAACATCGGCATCTTGTGCGGGCCGACTAATCTGTCGACCAATGGATACACGCGCAACACATCTTGACGCTCTTGGCGGATGATCTCATTCAGAGCTTGTGCTTTTTCCAATTGTTGCAAAGGAAAGTAAACGTGAACGTGGTACATAACTTCTCCAATCTGAATTCTAAGTGTTGCACTCCCCCGTCGTTCAAAGCCTGTGTAGCCATCTAAACACTGAGCCACACTAGGTTCGAATTAACGCCGCTAAGGCACGTTGGAATCCAAACTTCTTCAATT
>NZ_JAWPOJ010000014.1:0-116838 GCF_033344235.1 Vibrio sp. Vb1554
ATCACTCGGTCGATCAATAAGAATGGGTAGCGATGAGGTAGTAGCTCTTGAATTTCAGAGATGTTCATCGTTTTCTTTTCAGTAGTCAAAGTCGTCTTCCTATATCAATTTTTTGCCGCCAAGATGGCAAACGTGGCAACAGGTCGTAAAGCCGAATCGCTTTGCAATATACTAGCAAAATACGCACCATCTTGGAGTTAAATCTACTTAGAGCGCGTCATTATAGAAGAAAAAGACCCGCATTTCGCGAGTCTTCTTACAGAATATGGAACTAGAGCTTGTTAGCCTTCGTATTAAATACAGAGCGAAAGATAACTTGTTCTAAATTTCTTCTTTCTGTTCCAGCTGTTTTTCAACCGCTTTTAGGCGCTTATTCATCTCATCAATACGGTGAACTCGAGTCGCGGTCTTACGCCACTCTCTGTTCGTTTGTAGTGGGATACCTGATGAGTAAAGGCCTTTTTCTTCGATACTGCGCATTACCATGCCCATACCTGTAATAGCCACACCATCTGCGATAGTGATATGGCCATTCAGAACAGACGCGCCGCCAATCTGGCAGTACTTACCAATTTTTGTACTGCCCGCGACAATAGTACCACCAGGCATCACGGTACCATATCCGATCTGCACGTTGTGCGCGATTTGAAGTTGGTTATCCAGAATGACATTGTCTTCAATGATAGTATCTTCGAGTGCACCGCGGTCAATCGTAGTACAAGCACCAATCTCAACGCGGTTACCGATACGCACTGAACCAAGCTGAGGAATTTTAATCCACTCGCCTTTGTCATTCGCATAACCGAAGCCATCAGAGCCAATGACGGTACCCGATTGAACGAGACAGTCATCACCCAATGACACTTCATGGTAGATAGTGACATTAGCCCAAAGCTTGGTGTTATTCCCTAGCTTGGCGTTCTTACCGATAAAACAACCAGCACCAACACTTACGTTGTCGCCGAGTTCCACGCCCGTTTCAATCACAGCGTTAGCGCCGATTGTAACGTTCTCACCCATCTTAACGTCAGCGGCAATCACAGCACTTGGTGCAATATCGTCTGCCGGTTTTGGTGTGGTATCCATCGCTTGGACCACACGAGCAAATGCGACATAAGGGTCTGAAACCACTAGCGCATTTCCAACGCATTGATCTTTATGCTCAGCCTTTACCATAACAACGGTAGCTTGGCACTCAGAAAGGTGTTTTGCGTATTTTGGGTTAGACAAGAAGGTTACGTCACCTTCTTGTGCTTTATCCATTGGAGCAACACGGCTTACAACGAGAGACTCGTCACCAAACAGCTCACCCCCGGTAATTGTCGCCAATTCGGCTAATGTTAATGTCTTCATAACTTCTTATTTTAGAGCTTTAATTACGTCTTCAGAGATATTGTATTCTGGCTTGCCGTACTGCAAAGCAGAGATATCAATCACAAGATCGTAACCATTTTTGTCTGCGACTTTCTTAACTGCATCTTGAATCGTTTTGAAAAGCTTCGCTTTTTCTTCAGCTTCACGACGCGCACTTGCTTTTTCAAGTGCTTGTGCTTTCACTTTGTACTCGCTGTCGAGCTTCGCGATATCGATACGTAGCTTTTCAACTTCGTCTTGACCCAAAAGCTCGCCGTCACGTTGTAGCTTCTCAATCTTTGTTTTAGCTTGTGCTTGGATTGACTTCAGTTCATCAGCTTTGCTTTTGAAGTCTTTCTGCATTTTTTGTAGTACAACTTCACGTTGAGGAAGAGCTTGAAAAACTTGAGCTGTATTTACGTAAGCAATTTTCTGTGCAGCTTCTGCCGCATTTGCAAACATTGAAGAGCTCAGTACAAGAAGGCCAATCCCAGCCGCTTTGATCATTTTATTCAAAATATTTTCCTCTTTAGAAAGTTCTACCGATAGTGAATGTGAAGAACTCTTCATCATCGCCATCAAATTTCTTAATTGGTTTCGCTAGTGAGAATACTAGTGGCCCCATTGGAGACATCCACTGCAACGCCGCACCGTAAGAAGAGCGGTAGTTGGTTGGATCTGAGTAATCGTAGTAGTAACGGTCACCATATTCCGCACCTGAATCGCGGTAGTCAAACTCCGTATCCCAAACACTTGCCATATCAAAGAAGATACTGGTACGAATTTGGTTTTGTACTTCTTCTGATGCAAATGGTGTTGGGACAATCAACTCAACACTTGCTAGCGCTACGGCGTTACCACCAACAGAGTCATCTGTTGCTGTATCTGCGCCATTGTTTGAACCAGATGTATCACGGTAAACCGCTTTAGGACCAACAGAGTTTGAGCCAAAGCCACGAAGCGATGTAAAGCCACCTGCGTAGTAGTTTTCGTAGAATGGGAACAAGTTATCGTTGCCATCCGTTTGACCGTAACCATTACCGTAACCTAAGCGGCCACGGAACAAGAGGGTAAACTCGTGCTTTTTAGTCAATGGCACATACTGACGAACATCGTACTGCATTTTGAAGTATTGAACGTCAGAGCCAGGTACGGTCATTTTATAGAATGCACGCTGATGGTTACCTGCCGTAGGGAAGTAGCCACGGTTTAAGTTATTACGTGTCCAAGAGATATTGAAGTCGAAATCGTTTGTGTTCAACGCTCCACTAGAATCAATGTTGTCTGCTTGTGCTCGTAAGAACTGCTCTACCTGTAAGTAAGGCGATAAGTTACCGATCTTGTTGTGCGTATAACCGACACCGAATTCAAAACGGTTCAACTCATCGAATGGGAAACCCCACGTTAAGCTCGCGCCATAGCTTTCGTTGGTATAGTCAACGATATTGGCTTCTTTCGCTTCAAATTCGTTATAGAAAACCTTACCACCTAAGCTTACACCGTCTAAGTTCCAGTACGGATCACGGTAATCTAGACTGATGTTTTTCTGGTAGTCATTCATCATCGCATTGATACCAACACGGTTACCGCTACCAATAAAGTTATCTTGTTGCAGGCCAACCTGGAAGCTCACACCCGATTCTGTACCGTAGCCAACACCGAAGTTAACGCTACCAGAGTTCGCTTCTTTGACAGAGTAAACTAGGTCAACTTGATCATCACTACCAGGAACTCGAACCGTCTGTACTTCAACATTTTCAAAGTAGCCCAAACGATTTAGACGAGTTTTACCCGTTTCAATCGATTTCGAGTTCAACCAACTGCCTTCCATCTGACGCATTTCACGACGAAGGACTTCATCTTTGGTTGAGTTATTACCCGTGAAGCGAATATCACGAACATAAATTCGGTTACCCGGATCTACGTTAACGACCAAAGAAACTTCTTGATTCTCGTCGTCAAACTCAGGAATGGTGTTCACTTGAGGATAAGCATAACCGGACTCACCAAGCACACGCTTAATTCCTTCTTCCATTGAAGTAACCAACGAGCCGTTGTATGTCTCATTGTCTTCAAATGGCACAAGTCTTTCGAACGTCGCTTCCTCACCAATCAAATCACCACGGAACTTCACGTCCTTAACGGTGTAAACCTCGCCCTCTTCTAGACCAAGAGTAATGTATACCCCTTTCTTGTCAGGAGAGATTGCAACTTGTGTCGAATCAACGTTAAATTTTAAGTAACCACGATCCAGGTAGAATGATTTGAGTGCTTCAATATCACCTGCAAGGACTTGCTTTTGATACTTTTCATCAGAAAGGAAATTCCACCACGGCACATCAACATTTAAGTTAAAGCGCGAAAGCAGTTCTTCATCACTGAACACTTCATTACCGATAAAGTTGATTTGCTGAATTTTTGCCGACACACCTTCAGTAAAGACAAACTTAAGGTCAGAACGATTACGTGGTAGTGGAGTAACCACCGCTTTTACTGTTGCGTTGTATTTACCTACGCTGTAGTAAAAGTCTTCTAAGCCTTTTTCAATGTTGCTTAGCGTGGTGCGGTCAAGCGCTTCACCTTCACGAACGCCAGACGCGTTCAGGTTTTCTTGTAGCTGCTCGTCCTTGATTGCTTTGTTACCTGAAAAAGAGATGCTTGCAATGGTAGGACGTTCTTTGACTTGAACCATCAGAACACCACCGTCACGCAACACTTTCACATCTTCAAAGTTACCAGATGCATACAGGGCGCGGATAATTTCTGCAACATCGCCTTGGCCAATGGTATCACCGACACGTACAGGCATTTTCAACAATGCAGCACCCAGTGCTACACGCTGCAATCCATCGATTTCAATATCTTGAACTACGAAGTTCTCTGCTCCATTTGCAGATACACTGGTCGCCAGTAAACTTGCAAATAGAATTCGCTTAATCGCCATACTTGTTCTAATTATTCCTTGCTACTGCTTTTGTCTCTGAACTATCACAGACGAGTAAAATCATTAAATAGCGCTAACGCCATGAGCGAGAAGATGATCGCACCACCAATTCTAAAGCCCATTTCCTGCACTTTCTCAGGAACAGGACGTCGAATGACTGCTTCAATTGCAAAAAACAACAAATGACCGCCATCCAACATTGGTAAAGGAACGAGGTTAATAATACCTAGGTTAACACTAATTAGAGCGAGAAAACCTAAAAAGTAGACCAAACCATAATCTGCTGTCGCGCCTGCGCCTTTGGCTATTGATATTGGTCCACTCAGATTATTCAGACCAACGTCTCCAACAATCAGCTTCTTAAGCATGCTGATTGTCAAACCAATGACTTGGCCAGTTTTGTCTACTGCTTTACCTATTGACTCGAATACACCAAACTGAAGATCGAAGCGATAACTTTCTGGCCATTCTGCGACTTTAGGTGCAATACCTGCAAAACCAACGACTTCTTTGTTAGCTAGCTCACGGCTACCGGGCGTCAGCGTCAATGTTTGCTCATAACCCTGACGTAACACTGTCAATTCAAGCGGTGTATCAGGATTAGAACGAACCGCCTCAACCACTTGCTTCCATTCGGTTACGCGTTGTTGACCAATTGCGACAACCTCATCACCTGGAAGCACACCGGCTTTTTCCGCCGCTCCACCTTGCGAGACCTGCTCGATAACTCGATACACCTCCGGTGTATACGGAGCAAAACCTAACGACTGCATCGCTGACTGAGTTTCTGGGTCGAACTTCCACTCACGTAAATCGAGCGTTTTCGTTACTTCTGAACCAACTTCATTCGCTGACGTTAGTGTTACCGTCATCAAATCATCGCCAATATGAGAAATCAATCCCATATTTACTGATTCCCAATCCGGAGTTTTGATACCAGATATCGATTTAAGTTCCATTCCAGATTCAATTCCAGCTTCCGCAACAATCGAATTGGGCGTAACTTCACCAATTACAGGCTTAACTGCTGGGATACCAATTAGAAATACCAGCCAATAGGCAAAAATTGCGAAAAGAAAATTAAAGATGGGGCCAGCCGCAACAATAGAGGTTCGTTTCCATAACGGCTTCTTATCAAACGCTAGGTGCTTCTCATGTTCTGGCACCTCATCGACACGGCTATCAACCATTTTCACATAGCCGCCGAGAGGGATCATTGAGATGCTGTACTCCGTTCCGTCTTTGCCTACTTTACTCCAAATAGACTTGCCGAAACCGATTGAAAACTTTTCAACTTTAACGCCGCAACGGCGAGCAACCCAAAAATGCCCAAATTCGTGCACGGCAACAAGAATGCCCAGTGCGACGATAAAAGAAATGAGATTCCACAATATACCAGTCATCAGCTACGCTCGCGTATGGTTTCTAGGGCAATAGTTCGTGCCATTCTATCTAGCTCGAGCAAGCTTTCCAAGCTATTCGCATTCTCAGCTTTGCAGCTTGCGTTGATTTTATTCAACACAGACTCATTGATGCGAGCAATATCGGTAAAACCTAGTCTGTTATTTAAAAATGCATCAACAGCGACTTCATTAGCTGCATTCAATGCTGTTGTTGCGTGTTGACCTTCATAACAGGCATCAATTGCGAGCTTTAAACATGGGTAACGAGCAAAATCAGGCTGCAAAAACGTCAGCTCACCAACTTTCGTGAAGTCT
This sequence comes from Vibrio sp. Vb1554, assembly GCF_033344235.1. Lineage (NCBI taxonomy): Bacteria > Pseudomonadati > Pseudomonadota > Gammaproteobacteria > Vibrionales > Vibrionaceae > Vibrio > Vibrio sp. Vb1554. Next base: position 6,016 of record NZ_JAWPOJ010000014.1, read on the forward strand.
AGCGGCTTAACCCCAGCTTCCACTCTTGACGGGTATGACATGGTGAGCGCAATTGGCGTCGCCATATCCGCTTCTCCCATTTGTGCCAAGACCGAACCATCACGATACTGAACCATAGAATGAATTACCGATTGAGGATGAATAACCACCTTCAGTTGTTCGCGAGCAGCATTAAATAGCCACTTAGCTTCGATATACTCAAGGCCTTTATTCATCATCGTGGCAGAATCAACAGAAATTTTTGGCCCCATCGACCAGTTTGGATGAGCAATCGCCTGCGCGGGTGTCACCTGCTCCAGTTCTGCGATGTCAGTGTAACGGAAAGGACCACCAGATCCAGTCAACAAAATATGAGAAATGCCATGTTCTTGTAAATTGCAACGACCTAGATTGGTTTGTACTTGCTGTGGTAAACATTGGAAAATGGCGTTGTGTTCACTGTCGACGGGAAGTAGCTCTGCGCCAAATTCTTCTACAGCATCAATAAATAGCTGGCCTGACATTACAAGTGCTTCTTTATTTGCCAACAAGACTCGCTTACCTGCTTTCACGGCAGCCATGGTAGGCAATAAGCCAGCGGCTCCTACAATAGCAGCCATTACACTGTCGACCTCGTCCAGCGAAGCTATATGACATAGCGCATCAGTACCACCTAGCACTTCGGTACCTGGCGAAACCGAGTGTAGCTCAGCTTGAAGTTGAGACGCCGCAGCTTTATCTGCCATGACCGCATATTTAGGTTGCCACTGACGACATAGACCGATCATCTTTTCAACGTTAGTGCTTGCCGCTAAGGCAACGACAGAAAACAGATCTGGGTTTTGTTCGACCACTTTAAGCGTGCTTGCACCAATTGATCCAGTAGCACCAAGAATCGTTAACTTTTGCATGTTGTAAGACCGTTAGAAAGCTCAGGAGCGACGACGCCGCTCCTGATAAATTAGAATACGTAGTAAAGAAGAGCAAAAACTGGGAATGCTGCGGTTAGGCTGTCGATACGATCTAGCACACCACCGTGCCCTGGGATAATGTTACTGCTGTCTTTAATGCCTGAGACACGTTTGAACATACTTTCAACCAGATCACCAAGCACTGAAATAACGACAGTCACTAGCGTAATCAGCACCATATGGACAGGGCTAGTGAACTGGATGTCGAACCAATCAGCAAATGCCCACGCTACGATTAATGCCGTGATAATGCCACCAATTAGCCCTTCAATAGTTTTATTGGGGCTTACATGAGGAGCCATCTTACGTTTGCCTAAGCTTTTGCCTGCAAAGTAGGCGCCGCTATCTGCAGCCCATACCAAGAAACAAACGTACAACACAAGCTTTGCGCCGTGGTATGGATCTACAGTGATGTCATACGCTCTGAGAATAATCACACTCCAAAGGAATGGGATTAATGTCAGAAAACCAAATACATGACGTAAAACAAAATTACTTTGCCAAGATTTCGTCGTTTTGGGGTAAGTAATCGCCATTAAGCTAGCAATAATCCACCAAACAAAACCAATACCCAAGACGACATAATGAGGTGTCGTTAAGTGATTGAGGCTATATGCATCAGGCGAGATGTATAGAAAACTAAGTCCGGTAATAATGATTGCCGGCACAAGGGCAGCAATGCGAGAGTTGCTTCCTGTAAACTGAGTCCACTCCCAAAAACCTAATAGCGTTATTGCAGTTAAAGCGGCAATAAAGCCCATTAGCGGTAATTTAAAAATGCCTAAAATAACCAGGGGAGCTAAAATTAGTGCTGTTATTATTCTCTGTTTCAAACTAACTAGTCCTTATTGAGCTGCCATCAATGCCTTTATTTGTTCACCTGTACAGCCAAAACGACGTTCTCGGTTGATAAACCAAGTCACAGCTTCTACCAAACTGTCTTCATCGAATTCTGGCCAGTACTCTGGTGTAAAGTACATTTCTGCATAAGCCATTTGCCACAACATAAAGTTGCTGATGCGGCACTCTCCACTGGTGCGAATTAAAAGATCCACTTCCGGTAGGTCTGCCATGGTCAAATGCTCAGTGATTAGCTGCTCATTGATATCCTCTACACGAATTTCACCGTTACGTGCTTTTAGCGCTAACGTTTTAGCAGCTTCTGTGATGTCCCATTTACCGCCATAGTTGGCTGCAATGTTGATCACCATACCCGTGTTATCTGCCGTTAGGTTTTCTGCTTCTACAATTTTCTTTTGTAGACGCTCACTAAATCGACTGGTATCACCGATCACGCGCAAGCGTAAGTTATTTTTGTGTAGTTTTTTTACTTCACTAGACAGGACCGTGATAAACAGTTCCATCAAAAGACCCACTTCTTCCTCCGGACGACGCCAGTTTTCACTACTAAAAGCAAACAGCGTCATGGCTCTAATGCCTAGTTTTGAAGCAGCAGCCACGGTCTTACGAACGGCACTAACGCCTTTTTTATGACCAAATACGCGAGGTTTTCCTTTGGACTTAGCCCAACGGCCATTACCGTCCATAATGATGGCAATATGCTTAGGAAGGGAATCAGAGAAGGCTTGAGAATTTTGCATAGGGAGTTAATTGAGTTCCATCAGTTGGATAGACTAACATAAAAAAACGCTGAGCTGTGAGCACAGCGTTTTCCAACAGTGATGTGTGTGGGAGTATTAAACTTCCATCAACTCTTTTTCTTTTGCAGCAAGAACTTCATCGATCTTCTTAACTGCAACGTCAGTTAGCTTTTGAATTTCGTCTTGTGCTTTACGGTCTTCATCTTCAGAGATTTCTTTATCTTTTAGAAGCGCTTTAAGATCGTTGTTTGCGTCACGACGGATGTTACGAACAGCAACACGACCACCTTCAGCTTCACCACGAACGATCTTAACTAGGTCTTTACGACGTTCTTCCGTTAGCGGTGGAAGTGGAACGCGGATGATAGTGCCAGCTGACATAGGGTTTAGACCAAGGTCAGACGTCATGATCGCTTTTTCTACTTTCGGCGTCAGCTCTTTATCAAAAACCGTGATTGCAAGTGTACGTGCATCTTCAGCAATAACGTTTGCTACTTGGTTTAGAGGTGTTGCTGCACCGTAGTATTCTACAGAAATACCAGATAGTAGGCTTGGGTGTGCACGACCTGTACGAATTTTAGAAAGGTTGTTCTTAAGCGCTTCAACGCTTTTATCCATGCGCTCTTGCGCGTCTTTTTTGATTTCGTTAATCACAGTTTCACCTTAAAAATGTCATCTTTCCTGAAGAAAGCCTAAAACGGTTGAGCAAAGCAAGCACCACCCTAACGCTTTGGAGTGGCACCTTAAGCCAAGCTTATTCGTTGATGAGCGTGCCTTCTGCTTCGCCCATAACCACGCGACGTAGTGCGCCTGGCTTGTTCATATTAAATACGCGGATTGGCATTTTGTGGTCACGAGCTAGCGTAAACGCCGCCAAGTCCATAACTTTCAGCTCTTTATCCAGAACTTCTGCATAAGATAGCTTATCATACAGCTCTGCGTCTGGGTTTGCTACAGGGTCAGCAGTAAATACACCATCAACTTTCGTCGCTTTTAGTACGACATCCGCTTCAATTTCGATACCACGTAAACAAGCAGCAGAATCCGTTGTAAAGAACGGGTTACCAGTACCAGCAGAGAAGATGACAACTCGGCCTTGGCGAAGCTCACGGATCGCATCAGCCCAATTATAGTCGTCACATACGCCTTTTAGAGGGATTGCAGACATAACGCGCGCATTTACGTATGCACGGTGAAGAGCATCACGCATCGCTAGGCCATTCATTACTGTAGCAAGCATACCCATGTGGTCACCAACTACGCGGTTCATACCAGCTTCAGCTAGGCCTGCACCACGGAACAAGTTACCGCCACCGATAACTACACCAACCTGAACACCCAGTTCAACCAGTTCTTTAACTTCTTGTGCCATACGATCAAGGACCGCAGGATCAATACCAAAACCGTCTTCACCTTGAAGAGCTTCACCACTCAGTTTTAATAGAATACGTTGATACGCTGGTTTAGGGTTCGTAGTCATGGAGTTTACCTTCCAAAGAGAGTTGTTGATTAACAGTCATGAATAGACACAACTTCAGTTATGGCTATTCATCACGGCTAATCGTTCACTGCTCATAAAAAGACCGCAGCCTTGGCTACGGTCTAATCTTTATACAGTCTCTAAGGATTAACCTTTTTGAGCTGCTGCAACTTCTTCAGCGAAGCTCATTTCTTCTTTCTTCTCGATACCTTCACCTACTTCTAGGCGAACGAACGTAGAAACTGAAGCGCCTTTTTCTTTCAGCATTTCGCCTACAGTTTTCTTAGGCTCCATGATGAAAGCTTGACCTGTTAGAGAGATCTCGCCAGTGAATTTCTTCATGCGGCCAACAACCATCTTCTCAGCGATTTCAGCAGGCTTGCCTTCGTTCATTGCGATTTCAACTTGAACCGCTTTCTCTTTTTCTACTACGTCAGCTGGTACGTCTTCTGGGTTAACGAACTCTGGCTTAGAAGCAGCAACGTGCATTGCAACGTGCTTAAGAGTTTCTGCGTCGCCTTCACCAGCAACAACAACACCGATTTTCTCACCGTGACGGTAAGAAGCGATTGCAGTGCCTTGAACGTATTCTACGCGACGGATAGTGATGTTTTCACCGATTTTAGCTACTAGAGCTACACGTGCGTCTTCGAATTGTGCTTGTAGTTCTTCAACAGAAGCTTTTGAAGCTAGAGCTGCAGCTGCAACTTCTTCTGCGAATGCAGTGAAGTTACCGTCTTTAGCAACGAAGTCAGTTTGGCAGTTAACTTCAAGAAGAACAGCAACGCCGTTTTCTTCTTTGATGATGATTGCGCCTTCAGCTGCAACGTTACCAGCTTTCTTAGCTGCTTTCGCTGCGCCAGATTTACGCATGTTTTCAATTGCTAGTTCGATGTCAGCGTTTGCTTCTACAAGCGCTTTCTTACATTCCATCATGCCAGCGCCAGTACGCTCGCGAAGTTCTTTAACTAGAGCAGCAGTTACAGTTGCCATTCTGTCTTCCTCGTTTGATTCGAAATAAGGTAAAAAACAGGGGCCTAACATTGTCGGCCCCCATTGCTAACTATAACTTAGTTTATGCTACACAAAGGTTTCACATAGACCAAGTGTGACACAGAGCCGCTATTATTCAGCTTCTACGAAACCGTCTTTTTCAGCAACTGCAGCTACGTCTTTGTTACGACCTTCAGATACTGCTGAAGCAGCAGCGTTCAGGTATAGCTGTACAGCGCGGATCGCGTCGTCGTTACCTGGGATTACGTAGTCAACGCCGTCTGGGTTAGAGTTAGTATCTACCACAGCGTATACTGGAATACCTAGGTTGTTAGCTTCTTTAATTGCAATGTGTTCGTGATCAGCGTCGATTACGAATAGAGCGTCTGGTAGGCCGCCCATGTCTTTGATACCACCAAGAGATTTCTCCAGCTTCTCCATTTCGCGAGTACGCATTAGAGCTTCTTTCTTAGTTAGTTTGTCAAAAGTACCGTCTTGAGATTGAGTCTCTAGTTCTTTTAGACGCTTGATAGACTGACGAACTGTTTTGTAGTTTGTAAGCATACCGCCTAACCAGCGGTTGTTTACGTAAAACTGGTTGCTTGCGATTGCAGCTTCTTTAACAGCTTCAGATGCAGCGCGCTTAGTACCTACGAATAGAACCTTACCTTTCTTCTCGCCAACTTTAGCTAGTTCAGCTAGAGCGTCGTTGAACATTGGTACAGTTTTTTCTAGGTTGATGATATGAACTTTGTTACGAGCGCCAAAGATGAATGGCTTCATTTTTGGGTTCCAGTAACGAGTCTGGTGACCGAAGTGAACACCAGCTTTTAGCATATCGCGCATTGATACAGTTGCCATTTTAAAATCCTCTATGGGGTTAGGCCTCCACATTCCCCATAACTCCGACCAAGCTTCTGCTCAGCACCCCGGAATATGTGACGGAATGTGTGTGATTTAAAGATAAAAGGTTATTCGGATGAAGCTTGCTTCGCCGCTTAACTTTGCTAAACGAAGAGAACAGTCCTCTATTCCGGCGCGCTTTATACCATATTTTAGCTCACTGTGGCTAGTAAAAATTATTTCTTCACCGAGCCACTTTCTCCTATTTATAAGCAAAACTTTAAACATATGATCGAATTAAGAATGATGCATATTCCTATCTAACTTGGGTTAACGCCCCGATGTCTGATAGAATGCAGCCATTCGCACGTTTACGTGCTTAGGAATAAGTAGAGAAAGCCAATGTCAATCAAGATTAAAACTGCTGAAGAAATAGAACGCATGCGCATTGCGGGCAAGCTAGCCGCAGAGATTCTAGAAATGATCGAACCACACATCAAAGTTGGTGTGACGACAGAAGAGTTAAACAAAATCTGTCATGAGTACGCTCTAGAAAAAGGCGCATACTCTGCTCCGCTTGATTACCATGGTTTCCCTAAGTCGATCTGTACTTCAATCAACCATATCGTATGCCACGGTATTCCAGCGGAAAAAGACGAAATCGGTAGCAACGGCCAAATGAAGCCGGCGGTACTAAAAGATGGTGACATCTTAAACGTTGATATTACCGTAATCGTTCCAAATGATGAGAATGCCGATCTGAGCGTGCGTCCTCAGGGTTACCATGGTGACACTTCTAAGATGTTCCTAGTCGGTGATGTTTCGCCTGCAAACAAACGTCTGTGCATGGTAGCTCAAGAAGCACTGTATGTTGGTATGCGCACCGTTAAGCCAGGTTCAACGGTTGGTGACATCGGTACAGCTATCGAGAAGTACATCAAAGAGAACAACAAGAACAATCCTCGCAACAAGTTTTCTATTGTGAAAGACTTCTGTGGTCACGGTATCGGCGATGAGTTCCATGAAGAACCACAAGTGGTTCATTACAAGAACAAAGACCGCCGCGTATTAAAAGAAGGCATGTGCTTTACTATTGAGCCGATGATTAACGCAGGTAAATTTGGTTGCTCTGTTGATGCACAAGATGACTGGACTGTTTACACGGGCGACGGCAAGAACTCTGCGCAATGGGAACATACCATTGTAGTAACAAAAGAAGGTTGTGAAGTACTGACGCTTCGTAGCGACGATACGATTCCTCGCCTAATGAAAAACGCGTAAAGCTGACGACCACTCGTTGTTTACTATATCCCTGCTTCGGCGGGGATATTTTTTATCTGCCGCAAATTTGTTAGATTGTTATTAGATTAGCTTGCACGGATGGCAAATATGACACTTCAGTCCCCTCTTACCTTTTCCGATGAACAAATCAATATCGGTGAACTCAAACAAGAATTAGAGAAGTTTAGCTCTAATCAAAACCAAGAGTTTCTCAATCATCATCCGGTAACAAGCTTGGTTTTAGCCAGAGCTGAATATATGGATCTGCTTCTCAATCGTTTGTGGCAACATTTTGGCTTCAAGGATATTTACAACATTTCTCTGGTTGCCGTTGGTGGCTACGGACGCGGCGAGCTGCATCCGCTCTCCGATATCGATATTTTGATTCTGTCGAACAATAAACTGCCAACCGCGTTAGAAGCAAAAATCAGCGAGTTCATTACGCTGTTGTGGGATTTAAAACTCGAGGTCGGACACGCTGTTCGCACCGTTACTGAATGTGCTGAAATTGGTAAAGCCGATCTAACGGTCGCGACAAACCTGCAAGAAGCGCGACTGCTGTGTGGAAGCGAGGACACCTTTCAGGCACTGAAGAAAGTCGTGTTATCAGACTCCTTCTGGCCAAGTGAGACGTTTTACCGCGCTAAAATTCAAGAGCAGCGCGAACGCCATGCACGTTACCACGACACGACCTACAACTTAGAACCGGACATTAAATCAACCCCTGGCGGGCTGCGCGATATTCATACATTGAGCTGGGTCGCTCGACGTCACTTTGGTGCTACTTCATTGTTGGAAATGAGCCGATACGGATTTTTAACTGACGCAGAATACCGAGAATTGGTTGAATGTCAGGACTTCCTTTGGCGAGTACGTTTCGCTCTGCACATGGAGCTTCGCCGCTATGACAACCGCTTGACCTTTGCTCATCAAGCACAAGTTGCGGAAAATCTAGGCTACGTCGGAGAAGGCAACCGAGGCGTAGAAATGATGATGAAAGAGTTCTACCGCACGCTTCGTCGTGTGGCAGAGCTCAATAAAATGCTACTCAAACTCTTTGACCAAGCGATCATTAATGGTGGGGCGACAGAAAGTGCCGAGATTCTCGATACGGACTTTCAACGTCGCGGTTCTTTAATTGAAGCGCGGAAACCCGCATTGTTCCAAGCTCGCCCAGAAACTATTCTGGATATGTTCTTACATATTGCTAACGACTCAACTATTGAAGGGGTGAGCCCACCAACGCTGCGTCAACTGCGCACCGCTCGGCGTCGGCTCAACAAGTTTTTGCACACCATTCCTGCTGCGCGTGAAAAGTTCATGGCGTTATGTCGTCACCCTAATGCTCTTCACAAAGCATTCAGCCTCATGCACCGATTAGGGGTTATGGCGGCCTATTTACCGCAATGGAGTCAGATTGTTGGTCAAATGCAGTTTGACTTATTCCATGCCTACACCGTTGATGAACACAGTATTCGCTTACTTAAACACATCAACACTTTTAGTGACCCAGAAAATCATGCGAAGCACCCTATTTGCTGTGACGTCTACCCTCGGATGCAAAAGAAAGAGCTGCTGATTATTGCCGCTATTTTCCACGATATCGGGAAAGGTCGTGGCGGCGATCACTCGATTATCGGTGAAGGAGAAGCGTACGACTTCTGCATTGAGCATGGTTTATCGAAGCCCGAAGCGAAACTTGTCGCTTGGTTGGTAAGACATCATCTATTAATGTCTGTCACCGCACAGCGCCGAGATATTTATGATCCTGATGTCATTACCGAGTTTGCCAAAAAAGTCAGAGACGAAGAATCTCTCGATTATCTTGTATGCCTGACAGTTGCAGATATTTGTGCAACCAACCCAGAACTTTGGAATGCTTGGAAACGAACTTTACTTGCGGAGCTGTATTACTCCACACAACGTGCTTTACGTAGAGGCCTAGAGAACCCTGTCGATGTGCGTGAGCGAATTCGCCACAATCAACAAATGGCCTCCGCAATGCTGCGCAAAGAGGGGTTTGCCTCGCGCGAAATTGAAGTATTGTGGCAACGCTTCAAAGCTGACTACTTCCTTCGTCATACCCATACGCAAATCGCGTGGCACTGCGAACACTTACTTCGCATGGAAGATCCGACTAAGCCTTTGGTGTTGATCAGTAAAAAAGCCACTCGTGGCGGCACTGAGGTGTTTGTATATACGAAAGACCAGCCTGCTTTATTTGCGACAGTCGTGGCGGAGTTAGATAGGCGTAATTTTAATGTACACGACGCGCAAATCATGACCAGCAAAGATGGGCACGTGATTGATACCTTTATGGTACTCGATCAACATGGCGAAGCGATCGATGAGTCTCGTCACGCCGCGGTGATTAAACACCTCACTCATGTACTGGAGGCAGGCCGACCAACCAAAATTAAAACGCGCCGTACTCCGAACAAACTTCAGCACTTTAACGTGAAAACCAAAGTCGACTTCTTACCAACCAAAGGTAAAAAACACACTTTAATGGAGTTTGTCGCGCTAGACACACCAGGGCTGTTGGCCAAAGTAGGCCGTACGTTTGCTGATTTAAATATCAACCTTCATGGTGCAAAAATCACCACCATTGGTGAGCGAGCAGAAGACTTGTTTATTTTAACCAGTGATGCAGGGGGAAGATTAAGTGAAGAACAACAGGATGAGCTAAGAGAGAGATTGATCGAAAAGTTATCTGATGAGGTCGCAGCTTAGATCAAACCTGCCAATCTTTTCGGTTCAGGGCGAGAGCGATCTTGCCCACAAGTTAAGCATTTTGGCTAAATATCAGCTATCTAGCTCATACATAGGCTGCTACAGTTATATCAATATCAATATCAATTCGATGTAATAGAGGTAGCCTATGTATCCCCACCTCACTGGTTTGGGTATTCACGACCCTAAGCAGATTGAACGTTATTCCCTACGCCAAGAAGCACACAAAGACGTACTCAAGATCTATTTCCACAAGCAAAAAGGCGAACTGTTCGCTAAAAGCGTTAAATTCAAATACCCGCGCCAAATCAAAAATGTTCTTGTGGACAGTGGCAGTCACAAATATAAAGAAGTAACGGAAATCAACCGTAACCTCACATTAGTCATTGATGAACTGAATAAAATCACTAAGCCAACGAAACAACCTGAGGTTGATGTAAAAGAGAAAATTCTTTCAGACCTTCGTCATTTAGAAAAAGTCGTTTCGAGCAAGATCGCAGAGATCGAAGCGGATCTTGAAAAACTAAAGTAAAACGTTAAGTCTTAAATATTAAAAAGGGTTAGCATTGATGCTAACCCTTTTTATTTGTACTCAATCATTATCTAGATCTAACTGCGCCGATTATCGGTTCATCCCACTCAAATCGAGTAAACAATTGCTGCCAAGTTTCATCAAGATTGGCCGTCATGACAATCTCTTGATCGGTAAATGGATGGACAAACCGTAACTCTGAAGCATGCAGTAGCAAACGATGAGAATCAAACTCTGTGCGATACAGCTTGTTGTGCTTTCCATCCCCGTGCGTTGTATCACCCACGATCGGATGGCGTAGATGTGCCATATGACGACGAAGTTGGTGCTTACGCCCCGTTTTAGGTTTCATCTCAACTAAGCAATAACGCGTTGTAGGAAATTTACCCGTCGAATAGGGAACCTCCACTTTAGCCAACGGCTTATATTCCGTCACCGCTTCTTGCGCTTCTTTTTCTTGTGAAGCGAACTTATCAGCAATCTTGTCTAACTCCACTTTGAGTGCGTAATCCAAGACGCCCTCTTCCTCAATCCAACCGCGTACTATCGCGTGGTATGTCTTTTCCATTTTATGTTCAGCAAACATCGGCATGACTTGTGATGCGACTTCACTCGACAAAGCAAACACGAGCACACCAGATGTTGGACGATCCAGACGATGCAATGGGAACACATGCTGACCAATTTGGTCGCGCAAAGTTTGCATGACAAATTGAGTTTCGTGTTTATCTAACCAACTGCGATGCACTAACATGCCGGCAGGCTTGTTGACCGCTACAAAATATTCATCCTGATAAACGATCTCCAGCTCAACTGGTTCTGAAGATCGCGCTATTTTTTGTTCTAGCATTAGTTTACTTACACAGTTCGTCAATGGTTCGGATTGTAACAAGCAGCTCTGCGAACTGCGGTTCCTGCTTCCACGCTTCTGAAAAATAGGGCTCGAGAGAAAACCCTCTTGGCAATGGTTGGTTGTTTTCCACTAGCACGTGCATTCTGTCTATAAAGATCCACTGCAACCACTCATGAGGATGCAATGTATCAATCGCAAATGGCTCCACGCTTTGTAAGGCTTGCTCTGAAGGCCTAGTGTGTTGCCACAACTTATGTTCTTTAAGCTGCGTTTCAAGTTGGTGAAGTAAGTCGACCAATTGAGTATTTGTTACCATTAATTCTATCTCGAACCTTGAATTAGCCGAGAATGATACCATTTCTTGTGAAAAGAACGTTAGGACGTCGTATTTAATGGAAAACATTCAAACCCTCACTCAACTGTTGAACAACAGCCGCTGTGATTATCAAATCTTCGATCTTGGTCGTCGTATAAAAACCATCGCTAAGAAAGAGTTTGCCGATGTAGAAAAAGGTCAAGCACCGTACCCATTCCCAATGCAGCGTAAAGCACACCTTGCCATCGCTTATTGGAATGAACAAAAGCAACCTTGGATTTGGTTTCTAAAGTTTGAATTGGACGAGCGCGGTTTGTTAAAGCAAGCGGATATCGGCAATTTCATTAAATACGTAGTGGAAGCCATGGGAACACGCCTCAATGGTGATATCTCTGAAGAGCAACAGCAAAAGCTGTCTAATAACCCATATACGTTCAAACCTTCCGAAGACAAAATGGCCGTGTTTCATAGCCAGGTCCGCGCGAACCTCGATCTTCCTACCAGCCAATATTATGAGCACACTCAGCATTACTTTTCAGGTGGTTTAGGCTGGGATAATTGGCAAACCGTAGGTCTGCAAGGGATCACCGACATGGCCGCTCGTTTGGACAAAGAGCAAAACGGGGTAATGATACGCAAAGCGTTGAACCACCTACCAAATGAGCCACTTTATGCCCTATTAGGTGCGCTTGAGCATGTAGAGCTTCAAGAGCGTTTAGCAGAACGTATTGCGGAAAAGGCACAGCAAGAAATCGCAAGTAGCGAACCTGATCTCTTCCTACTTTCAGCACTTATCCGAGCCCTTGCTGGTGCACCAACAGAAGTCGCCTCTCCAGTATTAGATGCGATATTGCATAGCCCTCGTTTAAGCCATCAGGAGGTTTTGATTGGTGTGGCGGGTCGCGCTTGGCACTTACTCGCCAATGAAAAGGTAGCAGAACAGTTTTTGCTGCGTTTAGCTCAAACCGGTAATCAAGCCCTATTTAATCAGTTATTTGCCGATTTAGTGATGCTGCCAGAGTTAAGAATGGTGTTATTGCCTTTGCTGCATTCAAACCCATCAGAGGAACTAGCAAATGCGCTAGTAAGCTTACAACAAGCAACAAAAAGCTAAGAAAGGTTCAGGAATGATTGGTGATCTTTTAGCAATTTTAGGGCTCTGCTTTTTCTGTTACCTGTTTTGGCAACAGCGTCGCCAAGCCGAACTCGCAAAAGCGGCCATCACGCGTAAATGTGAGCAATTGGATCTCCAATTAATCAGCATCGCCTTTGGTGCCCATAAACTAAAAACGCCAGACGGAGTCTGGCGTTGGCATACGGTGTATCAATTTGAGTTTTCATCTCTTGGTGACGATTGCTACCAAGGAGAGTTAACCATGGTCGGTTTCAGGCCGCAGAACTTTCACCTACCACCGCATCGCTTGTAAATTCCATTTCAAAGTAAGGACCATATATATCCTTACTTTCTTTTGTTTTAACAAATCCCAGCTTTTTCAGTACCGCCATAGAAGCTTGATGATTGCTATTCACGTTAGCTTTCACCTTATTCAAGCCCAACTCACGGCACGCTTTGGGGAAAAATGCTTTTAGTGCTTCTGTTGCTAACCCTTTACCCCAATATGATTTATCAAAAATAAACCCTAATTCAGGTTCGGAATCGAGATTAGCAATAAACACGTGCCCCATATAGTCACGACTGGTGCTCTCTAGCACTGCCATACTATAAATGTTCTCATCATCCAGTATTTTCTCAAACATCTGTTTGGCAGACGCAACTGTATACGGACCATTCAATTCAGCACGGTTTTTCGCACAGCAATTCAGCATGACGAATTCTAGTTGCAACGACTCATTGTAGGGTAGAAGAAGCATTCTTCTGGTTACTATGGCCACATCTGTTCCTTGATTACAACAAACTTAATCTATCCGCAGATCACAAACTCGATGAGCTGAACATGCTCAATGATTGCGGGCATAACACCTTGTAGAGAAGCCGAAAGTTAAACCAACTGGTTGGAAAGGATATTGATCTGAGTTGTTTTTTATTAAGTGTTATTAGGAATTTATATATTTTGTGATATTGATATCCCCAAGCAACATCGAGATGCTTAATTCAATGAGAACACTGGATATCGTTTTTATATAAGAAAGACCCCGACACATAAGTATCGGGGTCATGGTCTTACTCGCAGCAGTCCGGCTACTAAAAGTGCTCCATGCATCATCCATAATAGTGGCTGATTCCGTCAGCTTATTCCTTACGTCGCCGTCCTAGCGGTGTCCTTATCATCCTGACTGCTAACATTCCTCGTTAGCACACGTCACTTGTTCCTTGAGCGGTGTCCCTTGCATCTTCCTGATGCTGTCCATAACCTCAATCCTAGAGGGTCCATTGTCTATCCTTAGTCATCAACATCCTATTGATGATCGTATCCTTACAATGTCCTACGCTCCATGCTTGATTAATCATCCTGACCAACCAAATCGTCTTCCTGACGATAACCAAATCCTTGGTGCTTTCCTGTTCCATGTCTGCTTCCTGCTGACAACTCTCAATTTACGCCTTTTCCAAAAATAGACAATCTATCCAAGATAAATATTTGGCTCTCACATTGGTTAACAAGTTGTTAAATCATTATTTATCATAAACTTAAGCTCTTTATCTTCTCTTTTCCCGCTTACGAAATCGTTTTCTCTCACAACCTATGTAAGAGATCTCTCACACTACACTCTCCAAAATGCCATTCGCCAAATTAGCGCACTCAACGTATGATGATAGATATATCGTTGTTAAGGATTAAAAATGTTAACTCAAGACGTTACTAAAGAATTAGAAGCGGTAATGGAACAACTGCAACAACAAGGAAAAGAGCCAACCGTAGCGTTAGTGAAAGCACGATTGAAAACGCCAGTTCCAATGCCAGCGTTAATCACCGCAATAAAAAGTTGGAAGAGTGCTCAACGCGTACCCAAGGTTGAAATCGCAGCACAACACCACACCGATTATGATCGTCTTGAAGCCCTAGAACACACCGTAAAAATGCTAGCCATTCGTATTGAAGAGTTAGAAGCGAAACTCAGTGAGAAATCATCATGAAGTTATGGGTAGATGCAGACGCGTGTCCGAAAGTTATTCGCGAAACCATTGTGCGTGCCGCCGAGCGTACGGGGATTGAATGTACGTTTGTCGCTAACCACGTTGTCCCTGTGCCGAAAAGAGACAACATCCACTCGCTACAAGTCCCTGCGGGATTTGACATCGCAGACAACGAAATCGTCAAGCGTGTAGAAGCCAACGATTTGGTGATCACGTCAGATATTCCGCTTGCAGATGAGGTTATCTCTAAAGGCGCTCAAGCCCTCAGTTCTCGTGGCGAGCTCTATACAAAAGACACCATCAAAGCTCGCCTAAATATCCGCGACTTTATGGAAACCATGCGTTCAAGCGGAATTCAGACAGGTGGGCCCGCCGCGCTTTCTCAAACCGATCGACGCGAATTTGCAAACCATTTGGATCGTATTTTGGCGAAATTTAAGAAGTAACCCTCACTCTATTCATATTGAGCCAGCAAATAAAAGCCTGGCTCATTCCTGAAAATTCATTCTCAGCATTGCACCCAAAGCGTGCTCTTACTCCCATTTGTTTTGTTCTGTTTATTTTTCATCTCGCTCACCATAGCTTCAATATGCAACGTGGTTTATTTTGAACGACGTTTTTAATAAGTGTATAGAGAATAATGGGCTTTAACATCGTTTCCAGTGGAAGCTACCTGCCAACGAATCAATGGTCTGATCGAGAGATGGATCACTTCCTAAAATTAGCGCCAGGGACCTGCCGAAATAAATTCGACGTTGAATATCGTCATGTAGCCAATACAAAAGAGACCGCTATTTACATGGCGGTGCAGGCAATAGAGCAGTGTTTAGGAAACACACATACCTTAAGCTCCGTTGATCTCCTTATCTACGCTAGCGGCACACACCACCAGTCTCTACCCTACGACGCCTCAGCGGTTCTCGCCGCGTTAGACGCTCCAACATGGCTAGAAAGCTTTGATTTGAACAGCACCTGTTTATCCTTTCTCTCTGCGCTTGATCTTGCTCAGAGTCTATTCTTAGCAAAACGGTACCGTCGGATTCTTATTGTCACCAGCGAACTCGCCACTGGCATCACACTGAATCGAAATTTTACGCTCAAACCAGAAGTTGCAACCTTATTCGCGGACGGTGCCGCCGCATTTTTGCTCGAAGAACACGACGATGATGGATTGCTCACCAGTCACTTTGAAACGCATCATACCGGGTATTCATTTTGTCAAATTAAGGGCGGAGGTAGTCATATCAATCCGCATACCTCCGAGCATCAAGCCTATTTAAAAAGTTGCCAGTTTGAGATGGAGGGCAAAGCACTCTTTAAACATGTGCGTAAAGCCTTACCAGCGTTTCTAAAAAAAGGGTTTGACGCCTCTCCGGTAACATTCAGCGATATTGATTATTTTCTTCCTCATCAAGCCAGCGCGCATGGATTAAAAAAACTGCCTTCACTCACCGGGCTACCAACAGAGAAAACCGTTAATCACTTTTCGACTTTGGGAAACCAAGTCGCCGCCTCACTCCCAATTAACTTACACTGGCTGCGTAATCAGCCAGAAGCCGCAGGAAAACATGTGTTATTAGCTGGCACCGCCGCAGGGTTGTCACTAGGGATGGGAGTGCTAAAACTATGAAGATATTGGTCACTGGTGGCAGCGGGATGTTGGGTAGCGCAATTCTGAGAATGTTTCACCAGCAGCATGAACTGCATTTTACAGCACGAAATACAGTCATCGCTAAACAACTCGCCGAGCAATTCGATGTTATCCCACATATAGTCGATTTAAGAGACCACTCAGCAGTTCATGCGGTATGCCAAGGTATGGATGCAATCATCCATTGTGCCGCTCTCTCAAGCCCATGGGGAAAGTGGCAGGCGTTTTATCAAGCCAATGTAGATGCCACCAAAAACCTCGTCAATGCGGCTAATACCCATCAAATCTCGCGTTTTATCCATATTTCCTCCACCAGCGTCTACTTTGACCATCAAGACCGTTGGAATATTCGAGAAACCGACGCCATAGCTTCATACTGGTGTAATGATTATGCACACACAAAATACCTATCGGAAATTGAAGCCGTAAAAGGCCAAAGCAAAGCGATCATTTTAAGACCGCGTGGCATTTTTGGACCCAATGATCGCGCGATTATCCCAAGAGTGCTTAAGGCGATAAAAAACAACACTCTGCTTCTGCCATCGGGTAGAAATCCTGTGGTTGATCTGACCTATGTCGACAACGTTGCCCATGCAGCGATGCTCGCTTGCACTCAGGCAGACCAACTTCAGCATGGTGATGTGTTCAACATTTCCAACAACGAACCAATGCCAATTGAGACTGTTCTGCAAGCTTTATGTGAGGGGTTAAACCTAAAAGTAACGTTACAATCATTACCATACGGTGTGGTATCACCATTATTAAAGCTCAGTGAGCAAATACGAAGGCACTTACCACATCAGCCAGAACCAAGGCTCACCTCATACAGCGCAGGATTGTTTAACTATCATCAAACTCTGGATATCAGCAAGGCTAAACAAACACTGAATTACCAACCGCTTTTTTCAATTCAAGAAGGAATACAGCAGTATGCAAACTGGTCTAAAAATAAAAATCTTTGAGGCTGGACACTGCGTACACCCAGGCTTTGTTGTCAAACCAGGCTCTGGTATCAAGCCTAGAGCATTTCCGGCAGCCGTTGCGTTAATTCAGCACCCAACGCAAGGCAACATCCTGTTCGACACGGGATATCACGAGCATTTTTTTAGCGCGACTCGTCCCTTCCCTGAACGTTTTTATGCTTGGACAACACCTTGTCGCTATAAAAAAGAACACGGAATTGTTGCGCAGTTAGCAAAAGAAAGTCTCAAACCTCATGATATTGAACACTTAGTGCTCTCCCACTTCCATGCTGATCACATTGCTGCCGTGTCTGAGTTTTCCCACTCTCAATTGCATTGCCAACAAAAAGGGGTAGATGCAATTACTAAAAGTGGTCGAATTGGAGGCGTAAGAAAAGGATACCTAAAAGCTCTACTTCCTCCACAGCTTGAACCTAACTTCTTCATTCATAGTAATTTTTCCGTACCAATCAGCCAAATTCTTCCTCAGTGCCAAGGTGTTAATTTGCTCTGTAAAGACATGTTCGACGACGGATTCATTTATATGGTTAGCTTGCCAGGCCATGCAGCTGGCCAAGTGGGCTTGCTGGTTAAAAGAGACCAAGGTTGGCTATTCTTACTCGCCGATGCATGCTGGTTAATCGAGAGCTTGAGTGAAAATATTGATCAGCATTGGCTGGCGAACATGCTTTGCGATGACACAAATGCCTATAAAAACACCCTCTCCGAATTGAGAAGTTGCTACCAACAAACCCACCACTTTGTTCGCTTCGTGCCTTCACATTGTCAGGAAACTATCCAGCAGCTAATCAAAGAAGGATGGATGAAGTGAGAACGCTTATCTCAGAATTCTGGCGAACCCGCTACCGCCCCTTCGGCTCAAGGGAACAAGTCGAAACATGGCAGCAACGACATTTAACGCAACACCTAGATTGGGTATGCTGTCATTCACCGTATTACCGCTCACTTCAAGGTGCAGCACTTAGTGATTTCCCTATCATGAATAAGCAAACCATGATGGAGAGCCTCTCGGAGTTGAATACGAAAGGCCTAGATGCTGAACAGCTAATGCAACAAGCACTCGAAGCAGAACAGTCACGCAACTTCGCCGCTTCGAAAGTTGGCGATGTTACTGTTGGGCTTTCTTCGGGCACATCAGGCATGCGCGGGTTATTTCTTGCTGACAAACAGGAAACGCAACTGTGGGCTGGCAATATATTGGCTCGCCTGTTGCCCAACCTATGGCAAAAGCACCGAATTGCACTAGCCTTGCGGGCCAACAGCCCACTGTATAAATCCATCGCGAAAGGGCCAGTCACATTCTTTTATGCCGATTTGACCAAACCTTACCAAGAATGGATAAAAGAGCTGGATGAGTTCCAACCCACACTTTTGGTTGGTAGTGCGCAAGCTCTTCAGCTCTGCGCCCAGTTCAGCGGTCAATTTAGTCAACCCGAAATTCAACCACAGCGGATCATTTCTGGTGCAGAAGTCCTAACTGAGAGTGACCGTCACTTTATTTCTCAACGGTTCGACAGCGAACTCCATGAAGTCTATCAATGTACCGAAGGTTTTCTTGCATGTACTGATCAGCATGGACAAATGCGCTGGAATCAAGATGTTGTTTACATCGAAAAACATTGGCTGAATACCGAACGTACTCATTACAGCCCAATTATCACCGATTTTCGTCGTAAAACTCAGCCAATTATTCGTTATCAGCTCGACGATATTATTGAGAATAAACAGGATAATGGCGTATTTGAACCTCTTGGCGCGATTGCCGGACGATGTGGTGATCGCCTCACGCTAAACGCAAACCACGTCCCAGTGACGGTGTTACCAGATCTCATCTACCGCGCTATAACGCTATTTGCCAAAGGTCGCGTGGATTACCGAATCACCCAAACAGGGTCACAAGCCATTCAAATTGAAGCGGATTTTCACCACCATCGGGTTATACATCAAGCCTTGATAAAGTTGTTTGACCAATTGCGGCTTGATCCTGTCAGATTTAGTTACCGCCCTGCGCCTATTTGGACGCCAATGAATAAACAACGACGTGTGGTGAACATATGCGGGTCTTAATCACCGGAGCCCGAGCACCAGTTGCACTAGAGTGGGCAACCATGTGTATGCATCATGGACATGACGTAATTCTCACCGATTCGCTAAAAAAACCTCTAGGATCGTTTTTGCGAGGCATCAAGTCTTATATCCCCACCGCTTCGCCTCGATTTGCGTTTCCCAACTATCAACAGCAGATCCTAAAAATCATTACTCAGATGCGTATTGATATGGTGATACCCACTTGTGAAGAAGTGTATTACTTGGCTCATGTTGCCAAACAATGCCCAGAAGTAGATTTTTTTCTGCCCAATGTAGGACTACTCAATGCCCTGCACAACAAGTTGACCGTCTTTGAACAGCTTCAAGATTTGCCAGAAATTACACTTCCCAAAACTCGTTTGGTCGCTGATAAAAGTGAGATTGAAATTAATAAGAGAACCGTTCTAAAGCCCGTTTACTCTCGGTTTGGCGGGCAAGTCATAAGAGATGTGACGACTCAGTCTATTTCTGCCGCCACGATATCGCCCCTTTTCCCTTGGGTTCAGCAACAAAAAATCCATGGGACTCCGGTGTGTAACTATGCCATTTTTGAACATGGTGACCTTAAAGCACACCAAGCTTATGTGCCGAAATACTGTGTAAACGGCTCGGCCGCCAGTGCTTTTCAGCCGATCTCGTGCGAACGACTAGATACATTTATCGCAGCTTTTGGTAAACGTCATACTTATCATGGGCAAGTGTCGTTTGACTTCATCAAATCACAAGATGAACTCTACGTGATTGAATGTAACCCAAGAGCCACCAGTGGTTTGCACCTACTCTCGTCTCGATGCAACCAACTGCTTCCTAATATGGAGTTTACCAGTCCTTCCGAGCAGCGATTGCATCATTTAGGTCCAATAACACTCATCGCTGAAGGCGGGTTATCCCTGTTCAAGGCTCGAACTTGGCTAGATTGGTGGTCTGGAGTGAATGTGATGCAACAGCATAACTTACCGGTCGGGAGCCAAATCCGGAGTATGTTTGAATTACTCCGGTTAGCTAGGCAGAACAAGACGAAGTGGAGCGACGCTTCTACCGTTGATATTGAGTGGAATGGAGAGGCATTGAACTCGTGACACTTTCCTCTCAAGAATGGCATCAAACCTTTATCACTCTCATGCAGTCAAATCCTATTGATGAATGCACAGCAAGCTTTGGTTGCTACTATATCGATGACGTTGCCATTCCTTACTCCGTAACACCAAAAATACCAAACAACTGTTATGCAGTCTCCCCTATGACACTGCTTAGTGGCTACGCCGAAGAAGAGCTTCACAAAGTCAAAAATGTGGCTGTTCGATGGGTATGTAAGTTACTTATTAATATGACTAAACCAATCTTATCATTGGCTGGATTGGATCAAGTCCAAACGCTCAACAATCAGTGCTTGTCCACCAATATGTATAGCGAACAATGGGCAGCCTTAAATCTCGATGAACTGCGTCGCGTCGCACTCGATAAATATCCCACCTTTCCCTTGGTACTTCGCTCCATTAACCAACGTCAACAATCACGCTTTATTCAGCCATTAGAGCAGCAGCAATGGCAAAGCTTGGTAACACGACAAGTGTATCTACTTGATGATTGGCAAGCGTTCAGCTTCAACCGAGATTTAACGAAAGACTTCAAACTGCTTAATGATAAAGATTGGCAGTTTAGGCCACTGACCACTGATGAAGAGTTTCAGCGTGCCAAAGAGTTATATGACATGCTTTACCTTGATAAATACAGCCTCAATAACATCCAGTTTTCAAGCCAATATTTAAAACAGGCGAGCCAGAACAAATTAGTACATTTAGTGGGACTGTTTTATCAAGAAGAGATGCTGGCTACGTTAGGCATTGTAGAAATTGATAATGATATGACTTGCCCAATTTTTGGCTACGATACCAATAAGCCACAACGCCTCGCATTGTATCGTCGAATATCGGCCTATACCATCCGCCATGCAATGATATACCAGCGTCGCTTTAATATGAGCTCAGGCGCTCCGGCTTTTAAACGCAACAGA
Source organism: Vibrio sp. Vb1554 (assembly GCF_033344235.1). Lineage (NCBI taxonomy): Bacteria > Pseudomonadati > Pseudomonadota > Gammaproteobacteria > Vibrionales > Vibrionaceae > Vibrio > Vibrio sp. Vb1554. The sequence goes on from NZ_JAWPOJ010000014.1 coordinate 27,431, forward strand.
AAAGCCCGGCCAGAAATTGAATTTAGCTATGTTTATATTGCGCACTTACCTTGGTACAAACGCATAATTTGGAAAAGCTTGTGCTGGCTCACTCAGCACTTTTATCGCCCTTTGTTGATACGTTTTCAGCTATAAACCGACATCTATAATCAGGTAAGCCTGCGTACACAGTCTCAATCGATAAAAAAGCCTGCGACGTTCGCAGGCTTTTTATAATGGAGCTGTGTGAGGTAACCGTTTTCTACGGTGTGTAGTATGTTGCTGCGCCAGGGCCTACTGGTAAACCAAATACGAATACCCATAGGTAGAACAGCACACTCCAACCTACAATGAAGCAGATTGAGTAAGGTAGCATGGTCGCGATCAGCGTACCGATACCTAAGTTCTTCATGTAACGAGTCGCTACGGCAAGAATCAAACCAAAGTAGCTCATCATTGGAGTAATGATGTTCGTCGTCGAGTCACCAATTCGGTAAGCAGCCTGAATCGTTTCCGGTGCATAACCAACAAGCATCAACATAGGAACAAAAATCGGAGCCGTTACTGCCCACTGTGCCGATGCCGAACCAATCATTAGGTTGATAAAGCCACACATCAGGATGAAGGCAAAGAACAACATTGGACCAGTTAAGCCAATTTCTTGCAGGAAGCTAGCGCCAGCAACCGCGAATACCTGACCGAAGTTAGTCCATTTAAAGAAAGCAACGAACTGAGCCGCAAAGAAAACTAATACAATGTACATGCCCATAGAAGACATAGATTTCGCCATTGCATCAATTACATCGCGATCCGTCTTCATCGTGCCAACAACTTTACCAAATACAAAGCCTGGAATAGCAAAGAACACAAAGATGAATGCCACGATACTTTTCAGGAATGGTGAACCTGCAATTGTACCTGCATCAGAACGTAGAATGCCGTCTTCTGGAACAACCGTCCAAGCAAGCAGCGCTGAAACAACCAGTACAGCAACACCTGCTAGTTTTAGGCCTTTCTTCTCAATGTCTGTTAAGCCACCCATTTTGTCGTTCGACAAATCTTCTGAGGCTTCTTCTTCACTGTATTTGCCAAGCTTTGGCTCAACAATTTTTTCAGTAACAAACGCACCTGTGATTGCAATGAAGAATGTCGACACAAACATGAAGTACCAGTTAACTTCTGGACCAACAGTGTAAGTTGGGTCAATCATTTGCGCCGCCGTTTCAGTAATGCCTGACAACAGCGGGTCAACCGTACCAATAAGTAGGTTTGCTGAGTAACCACCAGATACACCAGCGAACGCCGCAGCAAGACCGGCAAGTGGATGACGACCTAAAGAATGGAACAGCATTGCAGCCAGTGGAATAAGTACCACATAGCCAAGCTCTGATGCCGTATTTGAAATGATACCCGCGAAAACGACCGTCACTGTTACCATGCGTTGAGATGCACCCATGACTAAGCCACGCATTGCTGCAGATAGCAAGCCTGAGTATTCAGCAATAGCAACACCCAACATCGCAACCAATACCGTACCCAAAGGTGCAAAGCCGACAAAGTTTTTCACTAGATTGGTAACGATTAGTTCAAGGCCATCAGCGTTAAGCAAGCTAACGACATGAATCATGCCATCCGCGGCACGACCTTTTGCACCCTCAGGACGAGGATCAACTACGGAAACTTCGAAGTATCCTGCAATACCCGACATCACCAGAATGGCTAAACAGAAAATGGCAAATAGTGTGATCGGGTGGGGTAATAAGTTCCCCAAATATTCGACAGTATCCAAAAAGCGCGTAAACAGCGGCTTCTTAGGCGAGTTTTGTTTAATTGAATCAGATGAACTCATCTGTTCCCTCCTTGTTTTTATTCCTATGCAAATGTGACAAAAATGTCAAAAAGCGTGCGAAGGGTACTTGAGTAGAAGGTCAAATAAAAGCCCTAAATGTTACAAACTGTGACGAATAGAGGCATTTATAACCAACATTAAATAAAAATGTAGATATTTCATCCATGTAAGATAATTAACTCAACATTATCAATTAAACAAAACCATAAGTTAGATATATGCAGGCTGATTACTTTTGCACAGCTTTGAATCTCGGGTTCGTTTTACAAATGACATAAAGACGCCCTCTCCGTTTTACAATCTGACAATCCGGATGACGACTTTTTGCACTTTTTAATGATTTTACTACCTTCATGATTTATTCCTTTTCGCTCTTAAATTGACCAAAACGACGGTTGAAGTTCGCAATGCGACCTTCGGTTTGTACAACGCGCTGTTTACCGGTGTAGTACGGGTGAGAAGCTGACGACATATCTAACGTAAAGTAAGGGTAAGTTTTGCCATCTTTCCATTCGATGGTTCTCTCCGTTTTCAACGTAGAACCAACGACAAAGTACTTATCTACACTGGTGTCGTGGAACACCACAGGACGATATTCAGGGTGGATTCCTGGTTTCATAATACTTTTCCTTTTAATTAAATTGTTATGTTATAACATTTTAATTAATAATCATTATCAACAAGAAAAGCAAGAGAAATTTGTGATACTTTTCATCTCAATGAATTCTTAAAGATGTCCACCATGTATTCCATCGAACCCATCGGCGTCATTGAGACACCGTACAAAGAAAAGTTTGCAGTTCCGCGCCAACCACGCTTAGTACCAGAGGCTAAAGCACGCGTAAAACTGTTAGGTGCAGCAAATAGCCCTGAAGCAGTGCGTGGGCTAGAACAGTTCTCTCACGTTTGGTTGTTGTTTCTATTTGATCAGAATCTGGAAGCTGGTTGGAAACCAACTGTACGTCCGCCACGATTAGGCGGCAATGAACGAATTGGTGTCTTTGCCTCGCGCTCGACTTTCCGTCCAAACGGAATCGGAATGTCAGCCGTTGAAGTGAAAGGAGTCACTAAGCAAGGCGATCAAATCTATCTTGATTTAGGCAGTGTAGATCTCGTGGATGGGACACCGATTGTGGATATTAAGCCTTATATTCCCTATTCGGATTCTATTTCGGAAGCACAAGGCGGATACGCAGACCAAGAGCCAGAAAAGTCACAAGTCACCTTTTCTGCTCAAGCATTAGCAACGATAGAAAATCGATCCGATACTGACTATGTAAGATCAGTCATTGAACAAGTTCTGGCACAAGATCCTCGCCCTGCATATAAGAAAAACAAGCCGGACGACAAAGAATATGCGGTAAATTTGTTCGACTTGAACGTAAAGTTCACAGCAACAAGCAACTTAATAACGGTTACCGCTATTGAAAGCTTTTGACAAACGCAATTGGCTGATATTATAGACGGCTAACAAATTTCCCTTTCGGGAACTCCCATACTCCTGCTTATTCAAGCTTGAGTATCTAACTTAAATAAACGGATAAATTTAATGCGTACCAGTAATTATCTTCTTTCTACTCTGAAGGAGACTCCAAACGACGCAGAAGTAGTGAGCCACCAGCTCATGCTACGTGCAGGTATGATCCGTAAGCTGGCTTCAGGTTTATACACCTGGCTACCTACTGGTCTACGTGTACTGCGTAAAGTCGAAAACATCGTTCGTCAAGAAATCGACAATGCAGGCGCAGTCGAAACTTTGATGCCCGTTGTTCAGCCGTTTGAACTATGGGAAGAGACAGGCCGCAGCGAAAAGATGGGCCCTGAGCTACTTCGCTTTACTGACCGTCATGTTCGTCCGTTTGTACTTAGCCCAACCGCTGAAGAAGTGATCACTAGCCTTGTTCGCAATGAAGTGAGCTCTTACAAACAGCTTCCGCTAAATCTGTACCAAATCCAAACTAAATTTCGTGACGAACGACGCCCACGTTTTGGCGTAATGCGTTCACGTGAATTCTCAATGATGGATGCGTACAGCTTTGACATTGATAAAGACGGACTACAAAAGTCATACGACGCAATGCACGATGCTTACTGTAAAGCATTCGATCGCATGGGTCTGGATTACCGTCCTGTACTTGCAGATAGCGGTGCTATCGGTGGTAGCGGCTCTCAAGAGTTCCACGTACTGGCTGAAAGCGGCGAGGATATCATCGCATTTTCTAGCGAGTCAGATTACGCGGCAAACATTGAAAAAGCAGAAGCACTAGCTCCAGCCTCTGAGGCTGCGGCACCAACACAAGAAATGACGTTGGTTGATACGCCAAACGCGAAAACAATCGCTGAATTGGTTGAGCAGTTCGAACTACCAATTGAAAAAACAGTGAAAACACTGTTTGTGAAAGCATCTGACGAAGTTGATGCGCCAATCATCGCGCTTATTATTCGTGGTGATCATGAACTGAACGAAGTGAAAGCAGAAAACCTTCCTCAGGTTGCAGCTCCACTGGAAATGGCATCTGAAGAAGAAATTCGTGCGCTTATCGGTGCAAGCCCAGGTTCACTTGGCCCTGTTGGCCTTAAACTGCCGTTCATTGTTGACCGCAGCGTTGCGGTAATGAGCGACTTCGGTGCGGGCGCGAACATCGATGGCAAACACTACTTCGGTATTAACTGGGGTCGTGATGTAGAGCTTGGCCAAGTTGAAGACCTACGTAACGTTGTGGAAGGTGACCCAAGCCCATGTGGCAAGGGCATTATCCAGCTTAAGCGTGGTATCGAAGTTGGCCATATCTTCCAACTAGGTAACGCTTACTCCGCAGCGATGAACTGTGGTGTACTGGGTCCTGATGGTAAGAACGTCATCCTAGAAATGGGTTGTTACGGTATCGGTATCACTCGCGTAGTAGCGGCTGCTATTGAGCAAAACCATGACAAATACGGCATCATCTGGCCAGATGCAATCGCACCATTCCAGGTTGCGATCGTTCCAATGAACATGCACAAGTCAGAAGAAGTAAAAGAAGCCGCTGAGAAGTTGTACGCTGAGCTAACGGCAATGGGCATCGAAGTACTATTTGATGATCGTAAAGAACGCCCAGGTGTAATGTTCTCTGATATGGAGCTTATTGGTGTACCGCATACCATTATTATCGGTGACCGCTCGATGAAAGAAGGCAACTTCGAATACAAGAACCGTGCTACTGGTGAGAAAACGCCAGTCGCAATGACTGATATTATCGAGCACGTAAAAGCTCAACTAAAGTAAGCGCTCGACGAGTTCGCATTTGAAGTAATTTCAAATAATTAGAAAGGGTTGGCTTCGGTCAGCCCTTTTTTATTACTGGGCAACCTTACTACTCCCCTTTAGATCTATTCACTTTGTTAATCTTTGGTTCAGCTTCTTGCTATTAAACTGATTTCATCATCTAAAGGAGGTCAGTTATGGATTTAAAAAGTCTTCTAAACCAAGCACTCAAATCAGACTTACTCAAGCAAGGGGCTGATGCGTTAGGTAAACAAACTAACAACATCAAACCCTCATCAAACTCAAGTAGCCTGAAAACGCTAGGAGCAGGTGCCGTTGGCGGAGGCCTTATCGGTATGCTGATGGGCTCGAAGAAAAGTAAAAAAATGACCAAGAAAATAGGCTCGGGCGCATTAAAAGTCGGTGGCGCTGCTGCGCTTGGAGCATTAGCCTACAAAGTTTATAACGACTGGCAAGCCAAACAGTCCGGTCAAGGTGTTCAAGAAACCTTTGACCCCGATGACAGTAAACACAGTGTCTTAATTTTAAAAGCAATGATTGGAGCTGCAAAAGCTGATGGTCACGTTGATGAAGAGGAAATGGCGCGCATTGAACAAGCTCTCGCGGATATGGGCGCAGATGAGCACGTTCGTCACCTCGTTCAGCAAGAGTTAAACAAACCGCTTGATCCTGCTGAAATTGCTAATCAGGCGACCTCTCCTCAACAAGCGTCAGAAATTTACCTGGCGTCTTTGATCGTCGCTGATGAACAAAACTTTATGGAAAAAGCGTATCTGCAAGAACTAGCAAAACAACTTCAACTTTCACCAGAAGTCACTCAGCAGTTAGAAGCACAAATGCAGTGATTAAATCTCGCTCAAGCAAACCTTCAACTTGAGCCAAAACAACTCTGTACTTTGAGTTTCAAATCCGCTGTGTGTATATTGAGATAAGTTATCATTTAGTGGAAACAAAACATGCAAGTATACGGCTGTTGTGAACTGGTTCGTGAGCTTTATGCTCAGATTGGTAGTGGCGATCAAGCTTATATTCCCCAAGCAATTTCATGTGCAGTTAAAGCACTGAACGATGTTGCAGCGGATGAGTCCCTGCCTAAAGAAGTGCGTGAAAAAGCGGCATTTGCTGCGGCAAACCTACTGATTTCAGATTTTGAGGATAAGTAATGAATCTAGCGAACTTTGAATCTATGGACCCTGTCATGCTGATGAGCATTGTGAATATGAAGCTACGCGATGACTTCGGTGGTGACTTAGATAAACTGGTGGCTTTCTTCGATATCGAGCGCACAGCACTGGAGACAAAACTGGCTTCTGCTGGTTTTGACTTTCTTCCAGAAGCAGGACAATTCCGTTAATCAACACCATTCTTGGCGGATAACCGAAACGAGAATAACCAATATGAAAAAGGGCTTGATGAGTTACCATCAAGCCCTTTTCTTTTATTCGATAGGCGTCTCGGTTAGCCAAATGAAGCCCAGATGACTGTCGCCACAAGAATTGGACATACAAACTTCACATACGCAGGCCATAACTTACCAAACCAACCTTGCGTAAACTCCGGGCAACCTTGCTCAAGCTCTTTGATTTTTGAGTTGCGATTCCATACCCAACCACCAAATAAGCAGAATAAGAGCGCAGCGGTTGGTTGTAGATATTGAGTAGCAACCGTCGCGACCATACCAAATAGAGCACCAAAATTATAAACAATCACCACACTGAACAAAGCAATGAGACCACCTAAAACCCAGCTCGTTGCGCTGCGCTTAGTATTGAAGCGCTCACTCACTAAAGCCACTGGACACTCTAACATTGAAATGGAAGACGTTAGCGCCGCAATCGTCAGCAATAAGAAGAACACAATAGAGAATAATTGACCAAGCAAACCTAAACTATCAAACATTAGTGGCAATACCGTAAACACTAACGTATCTGAGCTTAAGAGAGAGCCATCTTCTGCATAGATTTGAACGCCCTTTTGCATTGCTACAAACATCGCTGGCATCACCACTAACCCTGCAATGAAAGCAACGGCAGTATCTACCATGGTCACGTTCATCGCCATCTTTGGTAGGTTTTCTTTCTTACTCAAGTAAGATCCGTAAATCAACATTGAGCAGCCACCGATCGTAAGCGAGAAGAAGCCCTGTCCCATTGCAGCAAGAATCAACTTGCGGTCCCATACCTTTTCAAAATCCGGCACTAGGTAATGTTTCAGACCTTCCATCGCACCGTTTTGCGTCATGATGTAAGCAAACAGTAGAGCAAACAGAACAAACAATGCTGGCATCAAACGTGTGGACCACTTCTCAATACCTTGTTTTACGCCACCTTGTACGATGAGAATCGTCAGTACATAAAAAGTAATGGTTCCGAACAAGTTACGTTCAACACTAAAGCCCTTTAGCCATTGAGTTGCAGCTTCTAACCCCATTAGATCTGTGATTGCACCCAGTAAAAAGCAGATCAACCAACCACCAACAATTGAATAAAACGCTAAGACAGCGCTTGGTACGCTTAAACCAATCCAACCCACAATGCCGCCGAGCTTTTTACCGGTAGGGTTATCTGTGATTGCACGCATACTGTCTACAGGGTTGGCTTGACCATGGCGACCAATCGCCATTTCAACCACCAGCATCGGAAATGCGACGATAAGAATCATCACCAAATAAACTAATAGGAAAGCACCGCCACCATTACTGGCTGCTTGAGTTGGGAAGCCCCAAATATTGCCAAGGCCAACTGCGGCACCTGCGGCAGCTAAGATGAACCCGAGACGAGAGCCAAAATGCTCGCGAGGCTGAGAAGAGGTTTGCTGTGTCATACTACTCACACAAAAATATCATTGAACTAGCTAACTAGTACACTATAGCAATATTCACTATTCAACAAGAGCACCTCGGTTAAATCCTCGACAGTTGAAACAACTTGCAGTCATTCAGCTTGTAAATTTTAACGTACATCTCATATTCATCGCTCAAAAGCCTCGCGACTGTTGTTCGTTTTACGTGGCTGAATTTTACCAATCCTTCTGCCGTGAAGTGAGCCGAAAAATAATGAGCTCTGGTGTAAGGGACGAACTGTTCCTCGTGATACTGTGTCGAAAAGCAGAATATTGTGCTTCGCTTTTTCCCCCTAATGTCTATTTATCAGCTAGTTATTACTCTGTTCTCATTTATACCCATGATTCAAGGAGAGGAAAATGAAGGTCACCCTACTTTACGGAGCGATGGTTGTAGCACTCAGCGCCAGCTACCAAGCTCAAGCCTATAACTGTCAAAGTCTACCCGACTGGGACAGCACTGCGACTTATACATCGGGCGCTTTAGTAAAAACGCAAGGAGCCGCTTATGAGGCTGCATATTGGACGCAAGGCAATGACCCCGTGACCAACTCAGGATCTTGGGAAGCATGGAAAGCGTTAGGGCAATGCGATGGTGGAAGCAACAACTTATCACCAACGGTGTCGTTCTCCTCTCCAATAAACAACGCACAAATTCCCGAAGGCAGTGCGATCACTTTGTTAGCCAACGCAGCTGACGAAGATGGCCAAATCACACAAATTGAGTTTGTTGCAGGCAACCAAACCGTTGCTGTGGTAACTCAAGCACCATTCGAAGCTTCTTGGACAGCTATTGAAGGGATCTCGCAATTGACCGCAATTGCGACAGATAATGAGGGAGCCGTTAGCACCACGACGATTTCTATCCAAATTCAACCACAAGTCGAATTACCACCACCAAGCATTTCATTGACCAGCCCAGTAGGCACAGAAGTGCTTAATGTAGGCGATAACCTAACCGTAGCCGCTCAAGCTGACGATATTGATGGTGTGGTCACACAAGTTGAGTTCTTCGTAAACAATCAATCTGTCGCCATTGATACTAGTGCACCTTACGAGTATCAATGGACCGCGAGTCCAGGTACATACTCGTTCAAAGCACAAGCGACTGATGATACAAACCTCGCAACGATGAGCCAAGAAGTAGCGCTGGTTATTAGTAATGCAGAAACCGGAACAGGCGGATGTGCAGATGCAGTACCTTATGTGGCAGGCACAAGTTATCAAGCTGGCGACCTGGTTTCTCACTTCAACCAAAAATATCGTTGTGATGTTGCTGGTTGGTGCTCCTCGGATGCGACATGGGCTTACGAGCCTGGTGAAGGGCTATACTGGCAAGATGCTTGGAGTGGCCTAGGTGCTTGTTCGACACCACCGCAAGTTACCATTACGGCACCAACGGATGGACAAGTCGTGCTCGCTGGCAGCAATAACGAAATCACGGCAAACGCAAGCGATGCTGATGGCACAGTCACGCAAGTTGAGTTTTTTGCGAACAACACCAGCTTAGGGGTCACCACTCAAGCGCCATATTCCGTTACTTGGAACGCCACACTTATTGGCGCTAACCAGCTTAAAGCCGTCGCAACCGATAATGATAACAACACGTCAGAGTCCCTGGTTGGTGTGGAAGTCAGCGATAAAGATTTGGTCGTCTCTCTGACTTCACCAAGCAGCGGTCAGACCGCCGGATTAGGCAAAAGCCTCGCATTAAGCGCCGATGTAACGTCTTTAACTTCAGGCATTAAACACGTTGATTTCATGATCAACGGCTCTATTGTTGCAACCGATACCACGGCACCTTACACAGCCAACTGGACACCAACTGCACTTGGTAACTTTACTGTTAGCGCCCAAGCTGTGGATTTGTCAGGAAGCAATGCATTGTCTGACGCCGCAGCAATAACGGTGGTTGAGCAAGTAGATAAACGCCATAAACTCATCGGTTACTGGCACAATTTTGTAAATGGAGCGGGCTGTCCAATTCGTCTAGCGGATATGGCAGATGCTTGGGATGTGATTGATATTGCCTTTGCTGAAAATGATCGCAACAGTGATGGCACCGTGCACTTTAATCTATATTCAGGCGATATTTACAGCGATTGTCCAGCACTCGATCCAACACAATTCAAGCAGGACATGGCAGCGCTTCAAGCTAAAGGTAAGAAGTTTGTTCTCTCTCTTGGCGGCGCAGAAGGCACGATTACGCTGAATACCGACCAAGATGAAGCCAACTTTGTCTCTAGCCTAACAGGTCTTATCGCTGAGTGGGGCTTTGATGGTCTAGATGTGGATTTAGAGAGTGGTTCTAACTTAGTTCATGGCTCGCAAATTCAAGCTCGCCTTGGTCGTGCTTTGCTTCAAATAGAGCAAAACATGGGTGGCGATATGTACCTAACCATGGCGCCTGAGCACCCTTATGTTCAAGGTGGTTATGTGGCTTACAGCGGTATTTGGGGGGCGTACATCCCTGTGATTAACGAGACACGCAGCACGCTCGACTTGCTTCACGTCCAGTTATATAACAACGGTGGTTTACCAAACCCATACTTGCCAAGCAGTGCACCAGAAGGCTCTGTGGATATGATGGTAGCGCAATCTAAAATGCTTATCGAAGGTTTTGAGTTGGCCGACGGCACTCAATTTGCACCATTGCGCGATGATCAAGTCGCAATCGGTTTACCTTCAGGTCCTAGCTCGGCAAATTCAGGGCAGGCTCCAACACAGAATATTATCAACGCACTAGATTGTTTAACCAAAGGCACTTCATGTGGCACCGTTAAACCAGCGTACCATTACCCGAATTATGCAGGAGTAATGACATGGTCTATCAACTGGGATCAGCATGATGGCTTTAACTTCTCAAAACCTGTCGGCGATAAGCTCACCGAGATGAATGCGCAATAAGCTATCAAAGAATAAGCGAGTAAAACGCAAAGAGAGCACAATAGTGCTCTCTTTCTTTATCTCATCGAGTTTTTGCTTTTTAATGAGTAATTAAATCGTAAATACTCGGTAATCTTTTAGCTCAGGGATTTTCTTCAACAGATCGTTTTCTTGCCCTGCCATGTCATCCAGCGAATCGCACAAGTCTTCTGCTTGTTGTTCTACCTCTTTCGAATGCTCGGCTAAACGCTCTTCTACTTTCGCGCTGAGTTCAGCCATACTCTCTGATAATGCAGTGAGGTTTATCCCTCCCTCTTCCTTCATTTTTTTCGATAAAGCATCCAACGAACTGGCTAAAAACTCTTTATTGAAGATCTCTTGTGCTTTTGCAAAGTCTTCAGTCCACCCTTGTGTCATAGACTCAAAACTCTCCGCAGGCAGGATGAAATCACCATCTTTGTAGTAACGTGATTCAACATCAGCGAAAAAGTCCTTTACTGCGACTTTTACATTATCAAACGCACCAGGTGCATCGAGGCTTTCCGCAACATCATCAATAATATCATTCGCAAGCGCTAAACCATCACTCGCCAATTGCTTTGCTTGTGGAATATACGCGTTCATTTTTTCGCGATAGTCTTCAATTGCCGCTTTTTGGTCGGCATTGAGTTCAATTAGCTCACCTTTGATGAAGAGGTTGTTATCCTCATCCACGACAGCTTTATCACCTGTCGTTTGGCGAATTTCCAAGCTTTGCCCATCCATACGGACTTCATTATTGATGTCCACACGACACTGCGCTGCATAACCAGTAGCACTGACCATCAGCAATGAGAGTGTAAAAAGCTTTTTCATGTCATTCTCTTTTATTTAACATTACTCGTGTTAAACATAACACTGAGTAATACATGAGATGTCAGCAAATCGTCACGACTTCGTAACAAGTTGTTTTATCTCCTATTTTCACGTCAACCTCATCACCCTCTTCTTTCCCGAACAACGCTCGACCCAGAGGAGATTTGGCTGTTAAGACAAAGACTTCCAGAGTCTGATATTGAACAGTCAAACCACCAGAGCAAGGGCCTACAAAGAAGTGCTTTTCGATCAAATTCTCATCTGCGAGAACAACGTAAGCACCAACACCAACAGGCGCATTCTTAAAGTTACGAGTCACTAAAGAACGATATTGACGCAACTCCTCTTCACTATCTTGAATTCGCATGGCTTGTCCATGAGCAAGATACGCGGCTTCAAGTGCCAATGTATCGTACTTGTGCTCGGGAACAGTTTCTTCATCTGTGGCGGCATCGATAGCTCGCTGAGCCGATGAATGGGCAACTTGAAGTTTTTCTTCCAGATGTTGGATGATAATTTGGACTAAGTCAGCTTTGTTCATACTTTTAGGACGCGCGTTTAGTATTCGGGGTGTGTTAATGTAGCCAAGTTTACCATCAAAGAAAGGTTTCCCTATTATGCAAAGTGACTCGCTGCATCAAACACTTCAATCTGTATTTGGTTTTGACTCATTACGCCAAGGTCAGCAACCCGTTATTGAAGCCGTTATGAATGGTTACTCTGCTGCGGCAATCTTTCCTACAGGCTCGGGGAAGTCACTCTGTTATCAACTACCTGCAACCATATTACCCAACCTTACGTTGGTGATCTCTCCGTTGTTGGCGTTAATGAAGGATCAACTGAGCTTTTTACAAAGTAAAGGAATCGCGGCCGCTTCTATCGATAGCAGTCAAAGTAGAGAAGAAGCACAACAGGTCATGGCTGGCGTGAAGAATGGACAAATCAAAATCTTGATGATTTCTGTTGAGCGACTAAAAAATGAGCGTTTTCGTGAATTCATTCGCCAAGTACCGATTTCTTTGATGGTCATTGATGAAGCGCACTGTATTTCCGAATGGGGGCATAACTTTCGTCCAGATTATCTCAAACTACCGCAATATCAACGTGAACTGAACATCCCACAGTCTTTACTTCTCACCGCAACGGCAACGCCTGCAGTTATTGAAGACATGCAAAAAAAGTTCGATATTTCCAGTGAACATATTACCGTTACAGGCTTCTACCGCTCTAATCTGGATATCTCGGTGATCCCGTGTGAGGAAACAAAGAAACAAGAACAGCTCAGTGAGATCATCGCCTCTTCACCTAAGCTTCCGACCATCGTATACGTGACGCAGCAGCAAACAGCAGAACGAGTAGCAAAGTCATTAATCAATATTGGCATTAACGCTCACGCATACCACGCTGGCATGAAAAGCGACGTTCGTGAACAAATCCAACAGCAGTTCATGGATGGCCAAATTGACTGTATTGTTGCAACGATTGCATTTGGTATGGGGGTCGATAAATCTGATATTCGACGCGTCATTCACTTCGACTTACCCAAATCAATCGAGAACTACGCACAAGAGATTGGACGTGCAGGCAGGGACGGGCAACGCTCGGAGTGCATTCTGCTAGGCAATACGTCCGGCCTAACGGTGTTGGAGAATTTTGTCTATGGTGACACACCAGAATTTACGTCAATTAACTATGTAGTCGAGCAAGCGAAAGAACATGCTCCACAATGGGAGGTAGTGCCACTGCGTTTGTCGCGTGAAAGTAATATCCGCCAATTGCCACTCAAAACCTTGTTGGTTTATTTGGAGCTACATAACGTCATTGAAGCAAAGTACAGTTACTTTGCGGAATATCGGTTTAAGTTTTTGCACGATCAGCAATTTATTGTGAATCAATTTCAAGGCGAGCGACGTCAATTTGTGGAGGCTATTTTTTCCTGCTCACAAAAAGCCAAAGTGTGGTGCCAAGTTGATCTAGAAGCGCTATGGATGAACTATCAATCGGAACGCAGCCGAGTTGTCGCAGCGCTCGACTATTTTCACCAGAACGGCTGGATAGAACTAGAGAGCAAACAACTGACGGACGTGTACTCAGTTATGCCAACCAAACAGAGCTCGGATGTTTTAATCCAACAACTGTCTGAACTGTTCCAATCCAAAGAAAGCAAAGATATCGAAAGAATCCACACCATGCTGCACTTGTTCCAGTCCGAGCACTGTTTGAGCTCACAATTGGCGAACTACTTTGCGGATCACGATGCACCAAAGCAATGTGGTCACTGCTCCGTGTGTCGTGGTCACGTCGCCACATTCACAGCACCAGAACCTGAAGATATTGAACAATCTCAAGTATCGATATGGGCGCGGGAGTTTATTCAGCTTTCCCCATCGGCCATCAGTAATGATGCCGTTGCTCGCTTCTTGTGCGGAATCAGCACTCCTTTGATTAGCCAGCTAAAAGCCTCAAAGCTAGCAGGTTATGGTGCAATGGCAAATGTAAGTTTTGAGCAGGTATTAACGCAGGTAGAAACGGTAAGGGCCTAAAAAAAGCTCAATTGACGCGCTTGGTCTTCGGGCTTGAGCATCACGTTCAAGCCTAAAAGGCGAATTTCCCGTCCATTTTGGCGTTTAAGAATATCTCTTAGCAAGGTCTTGAAGTCCTCAAGCTCTAATTGCGGATGGATGTGCTCAATTGTTGTCAGTTGAAAGTCGGCAAATTTGACTTTAATACCTTGTTTAATAATCGACTTATCTGGGCTTGCACGCTCTAAACGTTTCTCGAGTTCAGGATAAAGTTTCTCCTCAATCACTTGCCAACATTCATCATAGGTTGCGATGTTCTGGCTGAATGTCCTTTCCACACCGACGGACTTTCTCTCGCGCTCAACAACGACTTCTCGATTATCAATTCCATGGCTTCGCTGCCATAAGGAGGCACCCTGACGACCAAACTGCCTCAACAACTCTCTATAGTCACTGTTTTTAATGTCCTCACATCGATAAAAACCGGCTTGGTGGAGCTTCTCAAGACTCACCTTCCCCACACCAGGAATGTTCTCTAGCGGAAGACTATCGATAACCTCTTGGACTTTCTCTGGCGGAATCACAAACTGACCGTTGGGCTTGTTCATGTCTGACGCGACCTTGGCAAGAAACTTTATCGGAGCAATGCCCGCCGATGCCGTCAACCCAAGTTCACTCCAGATATCGCGGCGAATTGACTCTGCGATCAACGTAGCGGAGCCACGGCAAGCTGTCGAGTCCGTGACATCGAGGTATGCTTCATCCAATGAGAGAGGTTCAATGATAGGCGTATAACGCTCAAAAATAGCACGAATCTGCTGAGAGACTTGCTTATATACATGCATTCTACCGGGCACAACCAACAAATGAGGACAGAGTTGCAGCGCGCGCGCCGTTGACATTGCACTGCGAACACCATATTTACGCGCATCATAATTACAGGTGCTAATCACTCCACGCTGCTTTTCATGTCCGCCAACAGCGAGTGCAATGCCACGGTAACTGGGGTTATCTCTCATCTCTACGGCAGTATAAAAACAATCCATATCGACATGAATAATTTTTCTAATTCGATCTGACATAGCCATCAAAGCACTGTTCAAAAAAACAGTATAAATCAAATCTACCTGAAGAGAAATGGGCGTGTTTAAGCGAACGTCAATCTCGAAGCATTACGTCCAATTGATCGACTAATTCGGCCCAATCTGCATCTTCTTCGATGGCTTGTTTTAGAAAGTTCGCCTGTGACATCGTCCAAAAGCTAGCTTCATGTAAAGGCGCAGAATCTCTTTTGTGTCGATGTTGATTAATAAAATCTTTCATTTCTTGAGGAGAGCTACCGAGGCCCAGTTGTTGAAATAGCTCAGCCATACCATGTTGATGCATTTCCATACTACTTTCTCCCTACGTTAGCTAAACATAATTATATAACTAAGACAGGAATAATGATGTGATGTTAACGGATGCGTGTCAAACATTTGAGTAGTTGTTCTACTTTTGGTTGACATGTGTTTTTTGATGGCGATAAGTTTAATTTTAGTTATCATTGATTTTAAACAATTAATTTTGGGGACTGCGCTTGAGTAATAAGATTCTGGTTGTTGAAGATAGTCGTGCATTTAAAAACTTTCTTTGCCAAACAATAAGCCAAGCTGGTTATGAGGTCATCGCAGCGGAAAGCTACGCGGAGGCAAAGAACTTGTTATCTTCAGCACAGGACCTCTTCTGTGCGGTTTTAGACTATTGTTTACCGGATGCTCAAGATGGCGAGATTATTGACCTCGTTTTGGAACATGGTCATCGTGTCATTGTTTTAACGGCTCGATTTCAAGAAGACACTCGCGAAAAGATGCTTGCAAAAGGTGTCCTCGACTATATTTTGAAAGACAGCATGGCGTCCGTTTCCTATCTATTACCACTCCTCAAGCGACTAACCAACAATCAACAACACAAATGTTTAGTCGTTGATGATTCACACACCGTAAGAAGACACATTGCCCAACTTTTGGAGCATCAATATATTCAGACGTTGGAAGCTGACAATGGGCAAAAAGCCCTAGAGCTTGTCGAGCAAAATCCAGATATCACTCTCGTTTTAACCGACCATGATATGCCCGTTAAAGATGGCATTACTATGGTGCGTGAATTACGTCGGAAGTGGGATAAAAATCAATTAGCCATTCTCGGCTTGTCGGGTAGTAACTCTAAGACCATGACGGCTAGGTTTCTAAAAGCAGGGGCCAATGACTTTTTATACAAGCCATTTAATCAAGAAGAATTTTTTTGCCGTATTCACCAACTGTTAGATATCAAAGACGCAACATCTGAACTGTTTAAAATGGCAAATCAAGATGCGCTAACGGGCTTATGGAACCGCCGCTTTCTGTTTGAGCAACCCCATGTAGAAAACGCTCAAAGAAACATCGCGATGCTTGATATCGATTTCTTTAAGCAAGTAAATGATACACACGGACATGAGGGCGGCGATGCAGTGTTAGTCATGATAGCGAATATTCTAAAAATCTATTTTCCAAATGATATTGTCGCTAGGCTTGGTGGCGAGGAGTTTTGTATTCAAGCCAGTGGCGACTATGACGGCTTTCTAACACGCTTAGAACAAATGAGACAGCGCATAGAAAAAACGCCAATAACTTATTTGGACAAAAACATTCTTGTGACCGCGAGTATTGGTGTAAGCAACATCGAGGGGGAGCTGGAACAACAAATAAAAGTGGCGGATGAGCGACTTTACATGGCCAAAGAGAACGGACGTAACCAAATCATTTCTTCGTCCTAATGACTATCAGTGTGGTCTTGCTCTGTAACATGAGAGAAAGAAACAACAAAACACGGTATTGGGCTCTTTCTCGGACATCTGAGCTTTGGTTAGCTGCCTAAAAATAAAGCTCAGCAGAACGCTGAGCTTTATCACTTTCTTAGTACGATTAACCAATACTAAGCAATTCTATCTTTTTCCCACGCCGCCAATTTCTCAGCACGCGCAGCCTCGCGCGCTTCACGTTTTTTACGCGCATCGCAGGGTTCTGGACAATTACACACTTTTTCGATACCAACTGCCCCTAAGCCACCGCAGCTACCTTTCACGACTTTCTTTTGGAAAATGTATCCGACAGCCATTGCAGTGATTACCGCGACAAACACAGCAAAGGTAATTAGAAATGTATTCATAAAAACATGCTCACTTCTGTTGTTATTTCTTCATGAATGGCTTGTATGCTTCCGAAGCCAACTCTTTAAAACCATCTTCCGTTTTCACAATCATGAAAACAGGAATATTATTTTCGTTCGCAATTGCCATGCCTTTGTCTTCACCTAGCACCATAAGACCAGTTGCAAGACCATCAGCAGTCATCGACGATTTATCTAATACCGTTACAGACACCACTTTATGATGAATTGGTTTGCCTGTTCGTGGATTAATAATATGAGAGTATCTCACACCATTACTCTCAAAGTAATTACGATAGTCACCACTTGTTGCAATTGCCATGTCGCCTGGTTCAATAATTTCTTGAATTGAACGTTCATCAACGGTCGGTTTTTCAATTGCGATACGCCAAGGCACACCTTCACGATTGACACCTTTGAGACGCATTTCACCGCCAACTTCAACCATAAAGTTCTGTACCCCTTCAGATTGAAGGTAGTCAGCAACCACGTCAACCCCCCAACCTTTCGCAATTGTCGATAGGTCGACGTACAAGTTAGGAAGATCTTTGGACAGCTTATTACCATCAACAGATAGGTGATGAATACCGGTATTTGCTTTACGAGCAGCGAGTTCTTCGTCGGTTGGAACTACATCTGGACGAGCTTCTGGACCAAACCCCCACAGGTTAACTAGAGGGCCGACAGTCACATCCAACGCACCTAAAGTAAGACCGTTAAGACGAATTGCTTCTTTCACTACCGTTGCTGTTTGTGTCGAAACTATAAATGGCTCGCTCGTTTGATGCTGGTTAAAACGACTTAACTCTGAGTCGTCACGATAGGTCGACATTTGGTCATTAACCTCTTCCAATAAGCGATCAATTTCTGTCTGCATCGCTTTTGGCGTTGGAATACCATCTTGCTCGATATACTTGATGTTGTAAGAAGTCCCCATGGTAGGGCCACTTAAATGAATTTGATCTGCAGGCTGCTCACAGCCAGCCAAAATCAATAGAGAAGCAAATGCAACAAGCCACTTTTTCACTTGTTAACTCCCAATGTTGTTGAATTGATATGGGAAATAGGATCAATCCTTTCAATCCGATTACCTATATCAACTGTTGAGTATCAGTTTTATGTCTATAAAAAATAATGGCTAGCTCTCTTGGAGAGCTAGCCATAGATTCAATCACTTGGAGGAATTAACCACCGAAGTCATCTAGTAGGATGTTTTCATCCTCTACACCTAGATCTTTCAGCATGCCGATTACAGCAGCGTTCATCATAGGTGGACCACACATGTAGTATTCACAGTCTTCTGGCGCTTCGTGATCACGTAGGTAGTTCTCGTAAAGAACGTTGTGAATAAAGCCAGTGTAACCATCCCAGTTATCTTCTGGAAGTGGATCAGACAGTGCACAGTGCCATACGAAGTTGTCATTCTCAGCTTGTAGCATATCGAAATCTTCTACGTAGAACATTTCACGCTTAGAACGTGCGCCATACCAGAAAGACATCTTACGCTTAGAGTGCAGACGCTTAAGTTGGTCGAAGATGTGTGAGCGCATTGGAGCCATACCAGCACCACCACCAACGAATACCATTTCTGCATCTGTATCTTTCGCAAAGAACTCACCAAATGGACCAGAAATAGTACACTTGTCGCCTTCTTTTAGAGACCAGATGTACGAAGACATGATGCCTGGTGGTACGTCTGGGTTGTTCGGCGGCGGAGTTGCGATACGAACGTTAAGCATGATGATACCGTGCTCTTCTGGGTAGTTAGCCATAGAGTATGCACGAATGGTCTCTTCATTAACTTTAGACTCGTAACGGAAAAGGTTGAACTTCTCCCAGTCTTCACGGTATTCCTCAGGAATATCGTAGTCTGCGTATTTCACGTGGTGAGCAGGAGCTTCAATCTGGATGTAACCACCAGCACGGAAAGGTACTGATTCGCCATCTGGAATTTGCAGCTTAAGCTCTTTGATGAATGTCGCTTTGTTATCGTTAGAGATAACAGTACATTCCCACTTCTTAACGCCGAAGATTTCTTCAGGAAGCTCGATATCCATGTCAGTTTTCATTGCAACCTGACACGCTAGACGCTCACCTTCACGTGCTTCACCTTTAGTAATATGGTCAAGCTCGGTTGGTAGGATGTCGCCACCACCTGATTTAACTTTTACGCGACACTGACCACATGAGCCACCGCCACCACAAGCAGAAGATACGAATACGCCAGCACCTGCTAGAGCACTCAGTAGCTTACCACCTGGTTGTGTAACGATCGCCAGAGAAGGGTCATCGTTCACAGAAATTGTAATGTCACCTGTTGGTACAAGCTTAGACTTAGCGAAAAGAATCACTAGTACTAGTGCAAGTACGATCAGAGTAAACATCACTACACCAAGAATAATGTCCATTGACTATTCCTTAATTGTTGCGGTTTACCCGACTTACAGTTGAACACCAGAGAAAGACATAAAGCCTAACGCCATAAGACCTACAGTGATAAATGTGATACCAAGACCACGTAGACCTGGAGGTACGTCAGAGTACTTCATCTTCTCACGGATACCTGCAAGAGCAACGATTGCTAGCATCCAGCCCACACCAGAGCCGAAACCGTAAACGATCGATTCAGCAAAGTTGTAGTCACGTTGTACCATGAAAGATACACCACCGAAGATTGCACAGTTTACTGTGATCAGCGGTAGGAAGATGCCTAGCGCGTTGTACAAAGGTGGGAAGAAACGGTCTAGGACCATCTCTAGAATCTGTACAAGTGCTGCAATTACACCGATAAAGGTGATGAAGTTTAGGAAGCTAAGGTCCACGCCCTCAACTAACGCGTTCTCTCTCAGAACTAGGTTATATACCAGGTTGTTCACAGGAACAGCGATAGTCAGAACTACCACAACTGCAACACCTAGGCCGAAAGAGGTCTTAACCTTCTTAGATACGGCAAGGAAAGTACACATACCTAGGAAGAAAGACAGAGCCATGTTTTCGATGAAAATCGATTTAACTAACAGACTAATGTAATGTTCCATGACGTCCTTACTCCTTCGCTTCTACTTGTTCTGGTTTCAGAATACGGATTACCCAGATAAGGAAGCCGATTAGGAAGAATGCTGATGGTGCTAGTAGCATTAGGCCGTTAGGCTGGTACCAACCACCGTTGCTCACTAGAGGTAGAACTTCTAGACCAAATAGTTTGCCTGAGCCAAATAGCTCACGGAAGAAACCTACAGTGATAAGAACGAAGCCGTAACCTAGACCGTTACCAATACCGTCAATAAGAGATGGTACTGGCGCAGACTTCATTGCGAATGCTTCAGCACGACCCATTACGATACAGTTAGTGATAATCAGACCAACGAATACAGATAGCTGTTTAGAGATATCGTATAGGTAAGCTTTTAGCACTTGGTCTACCACGATTACTAACGATGCGATGATTGCCATCTGAACGATGATACGCACACTGTTAGGAATGTGGTTACGGATCAATGAAACAGAGAAGTTAGACAACGCAGTTACAAATGTTACCGCTAGTGTCATTACAAAAGCTGTTTCTAGTTTAGTTGTTACTGCAAGAGCAGAACATACACCAAGAACTTGTAGCGCGATTGGGTTGTTATCCAATACTGGCGCTAGAATGCTCTTTTTAACGTTTTGTGCACTAGACATTAGTTAAGTTCTCCGTCACGAACTTTTGCTAGGAAAGGACCAAAGCCCATATCACCTAACCAGAAGTCAAATGTGTGTTGAACACCATTACTAGTGAGCGTCGCTCCTGATAGGCCATCAACACCGTGCTCAGAACCTTGCGGTGCGCCGCCTTTCACGACCTTAATCGCTGGCTGGTGATCATCATTGTACAATTTCTTGCCAATGAATTGATCGCGCCATGAAGGGTTCTCTACTTCACCACCAAGTCCAGGAGTTTCACCTTGCTCGTAGTAAGTAATAGCAGACACAGTGTTACCATCAGTTTCAACGGCTACAAAGGCATACATCATCGACCATAGTCCTTTACCGTGCATAGGCAGGATAACTTTTTGGACTTCATCTTGATCTTTTACAAGGTACACCACTGCTGTATTCGCGCGACGACGGATATCAGCTACGTCTTCTTCTGGTGTCAATGCGATTGAACGTTCTGCATCTTTTGATGCTTCACGTTGATCGTAGGTAGATGCATTACCCTCAGTAAAGTTACCTGTTTCAAGGTCTACTAGACGAGGTTCGATGTACTCAGCAAATAGCTCTGGTACTTTCTTACCGTTTGCGTCAATGCCTGCAACTTCAACGATCTTTGATTGCTTATCTAGGACAGCGTTAGCTTTTTGCTTATCACGCAGACCTACTGCTGCTGTTGATACGATGATTGAACAAACAAGGCTCAACCCGATAACAACACCCAGCGTCTTTTTAATGCTGTCGTTATTACTTGCCATAGCGTGCTAGTCTCCGCTTGATGTTCTTCTCAATCACTACATGGTCGAACAGAGGTGCGAATAGGTTCGCGAATAGAATCGCCAGCATCATACCTTCTGGGTACGCTGGGTTAACTACACGGATCATCACACACATTGCACCAATCAGGATGCCGTACCACCATTTACCTTTGCTAGTAAATGACGCTGATACTGGGTCCGTTGCCATGAAGAACATACCGAATGCAAAACCACCTAGAACTAGGTGCCAGTGCCATGGCATATTAAACATTGGATTAGTGTCAGAACCGATCACGTTAAACAGAGTCGATACTGCGATCATACCGATCATTACACCCGCAATGATGCGCCATGAAGCGATTCGCATGTAAACGATCATCGCTGCACCGATCATTAGAGCTAGAGTCGATACTTCACCAATTGAACCAGGGATGTTACCGATGAACGCGTCCATCCAAGTGATAGGAGCGCCAGTTACTGTGTTAACTAGAGCACCGTTACCACCTTGAGCCCATTGGCTAAGAGCAGTTGCACCAGAGAAGCCGTCAGCTGCAGTCCATACTACGTCACCCGAAATTTGCGCTGGGTAAGCGAAGAATAGAAATGCACGACCTGCAAGTGCAGGGTTAAGGAAGTTACGACCTGTACCACCGAAGATCTCTTTTGCTACAACAACACCAAATGTGATACCTAGCGCCGCTTGCCATAGAGGTAGCGTTGGTGGAACGATAAGTGCGAATAAGATAGAAGTTACAAAGAAACCTTCGTTAACTTCGTGCTTACGCACCATACAGAACAACACTTCCCAGAAGCCACCAACAATAAATACTGTTGCGTAGATTGGCAGGAAGTAAGTCGCACCTAGTAGCATCTTACTGCCAACACCCGCTTCCGCACCGATAGTGCCGCCAAGCATTTCTGTTAGCCAGTAGTGCCAGTTACCTGCGATAACTGTCGCTAGTTGGTCACCAGCGTACATGTGGTTAAGTGCTGCAATAGCTTGGCCACCTGCGTTGTACATACCCCAGAACATTGCTGGGAATACCGCAAACCAAACCATGATCATGATACGTTTTAGGTCAACGCTATCACGAACGTGCGAGCTTTTATTTGTTACGATACCTGGCGTGTAAAAAACTGTTGCTACAGCTTCGTACAGGGCAAACCATTTTTCGTGTTTGCCACCAGGCTCAAAATGATGCTCGATGTCTTCAAGAAACTTTTTAAGAGCCATGAAAATTACCCTTCCTTCTCGATAGTATCTAGGCATTCACGAAGTAACGTACCGTACTCGTACTTACCTGGACATACAAAGGTACACAATGCTAGATCTTCTTCATCCAGTTCAAGCGCACCCAGTGCTTGAGCACTGTCTGTGTCGCCGGCACATAGATCACGAAGCAGCAAAGTAGGCTCCATATCTAGAGGCATTACGCGTTCGTAGTTGCCAATTGGAACCATTGAACGATCACTACCATTGGTCGTCGTTGTCATATTGAACAACTGACCTTTGAATACGTGACCAAGGAAAGAGCGAGTTACCGAGAACTTATTCTTACCAGGCATTGCCCAGCCAAATAGTTCTTTTTCACGGCCTTCACGTAATACAGAAACCTGTTGATGGTAACGGCCAAGGTATGCGTGTGGACCAGTTGCATGTGTACCTGTTAGTACTGAACCAGAGATCACACGAACTTCGCCAGGCATCAGCTCGTTATCTGTTAGGTCATCTAAGCTTGCACCCATTACGGTACGAACTAGACGAGGGTTATTCACAACTGGGCCAGCTAGAGACACAACACGATCTGTGCATAGCTCACCAGTTAGGAACAGCTTACCGAACGCGATAACGTCTTGGTAGTTGATGCTCCATGCCACATTCTCTGCATTTACTGGGTATAGGAAATGCATGTGGGTGCCAGCAAGACCTGCTGGGTGAGGGCCATCGAAGACGTGTTCTTCTACGTTAGACTGTGAAGAACGTGGCAAGCTAGTGCCAGATTTACATACGTAAACCTTGCCTTCTGTCAGGGCTGAAAGAATGTCTAGACCAGCAATGAATGCTTCTTGTTGCTCATTAATGATCAACTCAGGCTTAGCTGCTAGTGGATTAGTATCCATTGCAGTTACGAAAATAGCCTTAGTAGAAGACTCGATTGCAGGAACCTTGCTAAACGGACGAGTACGTAAAGCGGTCCATAAGCCAGAGTCAACCAACTGAGTCTTGATCACTTCACGATCTAGACCTGAAAGTTGAGCGGCTTCGAACTTATCAAATGTCACCTGCTCTTCACCTGCCACTTCAATCACTACAGATTGAAGGACACGTTTAGCGCCACGGTTAACTTCGATCACTTTACCGGCTGCTGGTGCAGTAAATTTCACGCCTGGGTTCTTTTTATCTTCAAAAAGAACTTGCGCTTTTTTCACTTCATCACCAACGCGGACATGCATGGTAGGTCGCATGCCAACGTACTCTTCGCCAAGCAAGGCGACTTTTTTGATGGTCTTACCATCATTAATCACCTGGGATGGAGTTCCTGCGATAGGAAGATCCAAGCCCTTCTTTATTGTAATCATACGCACTTGCACTACTTTTATCGGGAAAAAGATTCTTTTGATTGCGTAACTTTTAGACACGACATCAGTGTCCGGTTTTGATGTTGTTTTAAACATCAAAATCGCAACATCCTATTAAAAATCTCGTCACAAGGAATACGCGAGATTTATCAGGTGCCGTAGTCTAGCATTTTTTAGGAACTTGATGCCATGATCAATCATTAGAATAGAGGGGTTATTTCGGTAGAATCAGGTCTAAAAGGTCAAAGAATAGTCATAACTTTGACCCATCGCACAAATGCCATATTCCATACATATCTTATGGAAAAGTGATATTCATCGCCTGAAATATTCTGCAATTTCCATTCATTTGTTGAAACACTGTTAACACATTTTTTAACCAGAATTTGTGCCACGTTAACGTCCCTAAAGAATGTAAAACGAAAAAAGATGGCTTTAAGCCACCTTTCTCTGCACCTTTATATCTTGCGTTTTTAGTGACCGCCACCCATACACATCGGGCTATCAGGGGCGCCATCTTGTTCACGCTTCCACTCTTCATCAGTGTATGTATGAATAGCTAATGCATGAATGTGGTTATCCAGTTCATCTGCCAAAATTTGATGAACTTGACGATGGCGCCCAATCAAACGCTGTCCCGCGAACGAATCACTCACAACAATCACTTTGAAATGACTCTCTGAGCCTGGTGGCACATTATGCATGTAGCTCTCATTAATGACTTTGAGATAGCTGGGTTGCAGCTCACTGTGTAGTTTCTTCTCTATGATTTCTTGGATCATATTCGTTCCTCATTGATGCGAATTCCATAAGTATATACCTAAGTAAAGCAGACATGCATCACTCAAACGTCACTCTCATTATTGACGCACTTTGTAGACATATTGTCTCAAGGCGCTCGACTCCATGAACATGCCTAGAGAGCAGCCATCACTGAACTCGTAAAATTTGACAGCTTTTTGTATCTCGACACGTCATCATTTGCGACAATAACACTTAATTTCTAAATCAACTTACATTTAGCTATGAAAACCGAACTGAACCTTCACGAGCGAAGCTTAACACTTCATCGTTTCCCAAAACGAAGTAACGAAACGCTACAAGCGTGGGATGCCGGTGATGAGTATCTTATTAATCATGTTGAAGAGCTTGCTTTGCCAGACAATCAAAACATCCTCGTGATTAATGACAGCTTTGGTGCCCTCTCCTGCTGGTTTTCGGAAAAGCACCATGTAACGCTAATGAGTGATTCATTCATCTCACATAAAGGTGCACAGCAAAATCTCGAGCAAAACCAGTGCAATAAAGTAGCGTTTGCCACCACGATGGACCTCGTTCCTGCCAATATTGATCTCGTCTTGCTGCAACTGCCCAAAAGTAACCGCCATCTAGTGTGGATACTAAGCCAATTAAGAAAGGCGCTACCGGCTTCCTGCCCCGTCATTGCAGTCAATAAAGCGAAAGACATTCACACTTCGACGCTAAAACTGTTTGAAAAATACTTAGGCGAAACAAAAACATCTTTGGCCTGGAAAAAGCACAGATTGGTGTTTTCTCAAGCAACAGTTGAGCCTCCGATTGAAGTAATGCCTTTCACGACTTGGCGCGTTGATGGCGAAGATATCGAACTCAAGAACATGCCAAATGTCTATTCAGGAGAAAGTTTAGATTTAGGTGCACGCTTTATGCTGCAGCACCTGCCTCAAGACCCTTCGATAGACAATGTCATCGACCTCGGCTGCGGCAATGGTGTTCTGTCTGTTAAATTTGGTCAGTTGAATCCAAATGCTCGGCTAACATGTGTTGATGAAAGTTTTATGGCGCTTGAGTCGGCAAAACAGAACCTACGCGACAACCTTGGTGAAAATAGAGACATACAGTGCATAGCGAACAATTGCTTGGACGGTTTTAAACACAGCAGCAGCTCTATGGTTATGTGTAATCCACCGTTTCATCAACAACAGGCAATCACCGATCATATTGCTTGGCAAATGTTCTGCGATGCTAAACAAGTATTAAGTGAAAATGGCCGTTTACTGGTTATCGGAAATCGTCACCTCGGGTACAACGCAAAACTCAAACGTCTGTTTGGCGATAAAAATGTGAAACTTATCGCTTCCAACAATAAGTTTGTGATTTTACAGGCTACAAAAAATCCTGCTAAATTAAGCGCAAAATAAGCTTTAGCAAAATAGTTAAAAGGAATAATAAAATGAGAAAATTGGTACTTGCGGCTTCGGTTGCGTTGCTTGCTGCGTGTTCAGCCCCTCAACAACCTCAGCTGAACCTGATGCCAGAAAGCACATTGAGCACCAATCCAATTGTTCAAGGCAAGACTTACAGTTTGACCAGCAAAGATGTACGTGCAGCGCAGTACGTGGCGTTGGTGGATAACGGCCGTTCGAACATTCTTCCTCTTCATGCTAAACAGAATTTACGTATTGCGTTAGAAGAAGCATTAGAGAAGCAATTCTCATCTCAAGGTTTCCATGCGGATCTAAACAGCAACAACGCGATTGAATTGAGCGTTCAAGAAGCGTTGGTCAACGTGAAGCATTCGGTGATGGAAAATGAGATGGATGCTAAAGTTGTGCTGGAAATCACAGCAGAGACACCTGAGGGCAAGCTAGTCAAAACTTATACAGGTACAGCAAAGCGATCTGGCACATTGAGTGCTTCTGATGCCGATATTGAAGAGACATTGAATGATGTGGTGACATTGACGCTTAAAGAGATTGCCAATGACCCTGAGCTTCGTCAATACATGCAGGAGCGTTTCTAATGTTACGCAAAGCGATTCTGTCTTTAGCATTACTCAGCTGCAGCGTTTGGGCTGGGCCAAAAGTAGCGTTTGAAACGACCCTTGGTTCATTTACGGTTGAGTTAAACGAAGAGAAAGCACCTATCACTGTCGCTAATTTTCTGAAACATGTAGAAGATGGGAGCTACGAAGGTACTATTTTTCATCGTATTATCCCAGGCTTTATGGCGCAAGGTGGCGGCTTTAACCAAGATATGCAGATGGTGAAAACATACGCGCCAATCAAAAACGAAGGAAATAATGGTCTAAACAATGACCGTGCTACCATCGCCATGGCACGAACTAATGCACCAAACTCTGCAACTCGTCAGTTTTTCGTCAACTTAGTCGACAATGACTTTCTCAACTATGGCGCTCGACCACCAGGTTATGCTGTATTTGGTGAGGTTACTGAGGGGTTCGACGTTATCCAGAAAATGGCTCAGCAGCCGACCACGACAGTAGGCCGAATGCGTGATGTACCAGAGACGCAAATCGTCATCACCAAAGCTACACTACTTAAATAGCCAAAACGATAAGCCCTTTGAATAATCGAAGGGCTTTCTCTTTCAACGGCTTCATTTTATTGGATTGATTTATGTCTTCATTACCTTCCATCACTTGGTTGGAAACGGTAAAAAGTTACCTCGATAAACGACTCATGTGGGTTTTCATGCTGGGCTGCTCTAGCGGCTTTCCGTGGGTTCTTATCGGTTCAAACATGTCAGGTTGGCTAAAAGATGCCGGCTTGACCCTCTCCGCAATTGGCTATTTTGGTAGCGTTTTTGCGGTCTATGCGATCAACTTTCTGTGGGCACCTCTGGTTGACCGCGTGAAGCTGCCAGTCCTCTTTAGACTGCTGGGGCAAAGACGTAGCTGGATTTTCTTTTGCCAAAGTATCGTACTCGTCGCTACCCTATTTATTGCCGGCGTTAATCCAGCGGAAAACTTGGTGTTTGCGTCACTACTCGCCTTGTGCATTGCAACGGCTTCAGCGACACAAGACATCGCAATTGATGCTTTTCGTATTGATACTTTCCCAAAGTCAGAAGAGTCTAAACTGCCTCAAGCTTCTGCAATGGCGGTCATTGGCTGGTGGACAGGTTATTCACTACCGGGTTATTTAGCGTTTGTTAATGCTGACAGTGTCGGTTGGAATGGTGTGTACTACGGGATGGCGGTGATAGTCGGCATTCTAATGGTCTTTACGATTTTAGTCGGTGAACCGAAGACTCAACGCGAACAACTTCAGTCTGCCGCAGAACAACGCCACAAAGAAGTGGTTGGTTCAAAAGTCGTAGCTTGGTTTACCGTGACTGTTGTAGAACCTTTCCTTGATTTCTTTAATCGCAATGGCGTCCGTGTCGCGATTACTCTGTTGCTGTTCGTTTTCCTATTTAAAATTGGCGAAGCGTTTTTGGGCAGGATGTCGATCGCGTTCTATAAAGATATTGGTTTTAGCAATGAACAAATTGGCTATTACTCCAAACTGATCGGTTGGGGAGCCACCATCTTCTTTACTTTTGTCGGAAGCATGTTCAACGTTAGGTTTGGTATTGTACGTGGATTAATGATCGGCGGTATTGCGATGTCTGCCAGTAACTTGATGTTTGCTTGGATTGCTTCGGTAGGCCCAAACGAGCACTTGTACTTAGCCACGATTATTGTCGATAACTTTACGACTGCTTTCTCAACTGTCGCTTTTGTTTCATTTTTGACGATTCTAACCGGGCAAGCATTTTCGGCAACTCAGTATGCGTTGCTTGCCTCTCTAGGAAACTTCGGACGGACGACTCTTGCTTCTTTCAGTGGCGAGCTAGTGGATTATCTCAATGATTGGAGCACATTCTTCGTGCTTACCGCTGTCATGGTCGTGCCAAGCTTGATTATGTTGTACTCGCTACGACATTACTTTGATGCTCTATTGGAAAAAGCACGTCACAAGCATTAACGAAACATATAAAAAACCACCGAATTCGGTGGTTTTTGTTTTGCGAGATATAAGATAAGAGGTCTATGGGTATAACCCTTTACCAAACATATTAAATATACGTGCCACGCCTTGAGTAAAGATCATCGGCTCAGTCAATACGGTTAAACACAAGCAGTCTTCTCCGGCCTTAGTGTAAGGGCTGTGCTTCACTGATGCGTCTCTAATCATCAAATCGCCCTCTTCATATTGGCCATCCTCGTCACTAAATCCACCATGTAGGATCAATGTAGACTCCAGGCCTTTGTGCGTATGTTGAGGAATTTGCACATCTTCCCCGATGTACATTAAGCTGACACGAGCGTCTTCCCCTAGGTCAATCTGAGCACTAAAAACCTTGCCTCCGTAACTTCTCCATGACCCTACGAGGTCAGAGAAACGCGCTAGAGTTTTAGGAAGAGCGAAACTTTTTCCTGCGACATTAACAGCAGCAGAGTCGCGGATCACGATATTATCAGTCGCTGGCTCCGCATTGATGATGTCATTAAACATGTCGTCAAATTCAGAAACATACTCAGAAGGTATGTCACTTACGATGTTCGCTTGACTTGCTTCGACTTGGTTCACATAAGCTCGGCACTTGGTGCATATTTCTAAATGGGTTGCGACCACAAGACCAGAAACCGCATCAATGCTTCCCGAAGCGTATGCTTCTAACAAGCTGTTATCTGGGTGTTTGTTCATAGTTGCTCCGTATGCATTGAATGCCTTAGCTTTTCTACTGCAAGCCTCAGCCTGGATTTTACAGTACCGAGGGGTATATCAAATAATTCCGCGACCTGTTGATGAGGTAGCTCTTCAAGATATACCGCTTGTAAAACATCTCTCTGGTTTTTCGGTAATATATCTAAAAACTTAACCACCTGTTCTTTCAACATATCTTGTTCTGGTGAATAGTGATCAACAAGATCAGGTGGATAATACTCTGACGGCCAAATGTCATCAGAATGAATGTGTAATTCCTTACCTTTCTGTTTTCTCAGCAAATCAAAACAAAGGTTTCGGATTATGGTATATATCCAAGTCGATAACGCGCTCTTTTCACCATCATAGAGGTGCGCTTTCTGCCAAACTGTCGCCATGGTCTCTTGCACCATCTCCATAGCAACTTGCTCATTACCAACATGTTTGTAAGCGAATTGCTTCAGCTTGGGTGCGTAAAAACGGAATACAAAAGCGAACGCATCTTTGTCTCGAGCCTTCACTTTATCCATGTAATCGTTCCAATCACTGCGCCCCAGTTTTTTCGGGCTATCACTCATCATAATCGGCCTTAATTTGTGGGAGGAGTCTCCTCCTCCCATTCGTCCTAATCGGTCACGTCATCGACCAACAAGTTGAAACCACCGTTGTTCCCATCATCAATGGCAACGACTTGGTACACAACACCGTTCATTACATTGACTGGTGCTGAGTCAACCGCAACAATACTTGGGTTACCAGCCACTGTTACCGTTACATAATATGTACCTTCAGCGACATATAATCCTTGTACGCTATTTTTATACGCAAAATTAGCAATAGTTGGATCACTTCCATCTATTCCTGCACTCGTAGTGAGGTAAATATCCACCATTTCCGCTATAGGATTAGCCGCAGCGTGTGTCACATTCAATGTCGCGCTAGTCGCCACAGCGCGTCTCATATCTTCAACAACCAGAGCTTCGATATCAATCGCTGGGCTAACAACACCGACTGCATAAACACTGTAATCCATTCCACCTGCAACCATTAACCCGTCAACATCTATGATCGGATTGGTTGTTGTGCCATCCACGTAAACGTCAATATCGTAAGCGCCAGCAGCAAGATCCAAATAACCACGAATCTCTTTGAACGCTAAGTCGGCAAGAGGAGCGAAGGCCGCCCCGTTAACGTTAACATCGACGACTGGCGCTCCATCGACAAGGTGTCCGACTCTTACTTCAGCTTGGCTGCCCATATCTTCAATTATAGAAGAGCCCGAACCGTCCAACACCAAGAGTTTGACAGGTGACGTGCTATTCGAATCTCCTGTGCCGATAGCGGCAATCGTCAAGTTGGAATTAGCCGCAAGAGGTACTGTGCCGGAGTCAAAAGCAACGCTGTCTCCTACGGCAAGTCGAACTTGATACTCACCAGCTGGGATGTTCAATACGTCGGTAGAAGCTTTGTAAGCAAGGTTAGTTATTGGAGTCGCGCTAGCAAGAGCAACACCTGGCTCAGTGACATAAAGATCAACAGCAGGAACGCCTGAAGCTGCATGAACAACTTGAACATCTAGACTATTGGCATCAGCCATTGAATCGGCGCTGCGAGTCACAACTAAAGGCTCAACTGGGTTTGGCGAACCATCGGCATCGCCAACAACGAACACGTTATAATTGAGGTCGGAATCAAGATCTAGTTCTGTTTTAGGTATTACGGTCGCGGTTTCATTACCTGGGAGCTGAACATCGACCTGAATCGAATTCATCCCCTCTCGCAATTTAACGTAGCCAGATCCCACACCATAATCAACATTCGTTAATGATGGTTTATCGTTGATCCACACATTTGCAAGCGGCGCATCAGAAGACGCGTGCACTGCTTGTAAATTGGAATACTCGATAGTGTCACTGTCGGAGCCACACGCCGCCAGTCCTAATGCCGCCACCATAGTTAGCGCAGCTCTGCCAAATCCTTTCATATCCTTGCCTCTTTGTTAGTCGGGGCTTCTATGGCTTCTGTCAGAAATTGCAACGCAGGAATGCAGTTCTCTGCGCCAACGAGCTGTTCGAACAGATTGCAGTCTAAAGGAAGTAATTCAAGCCAGCGCTGGGTCACCCAAGCTGAGTCATCGTAAAAACGATGCTGGTAGAGGTTTCCAAGTTGAGGAAACTCTTCATAAACATGGGATAACTGCTGGCTTAAATAGAAGAAATCTGGTGAGTTGTCTGGATGTTGCCAATTGTCTAACCATTCGACCTCTGCATGGCGTAAGCCGTCCGCATCTGCACGAACTCGTTTGACAACAAAGCGTTTCTCACCAGCGACTGTAATACCAAGAAGACCATCACTGAGTGTTTCAAAATCAACAATCCTGACCAAAGTTCCGATAGATGAAACGTTACCCACGTCTTTAGGGTCACCTTCACTTCCTACTAGGCAAACTCCAAAACCCACATTTTGTAGGCTGCATTCCTTTACCATTCGCTTATATCGTGGCTCAAAAATGCGCAGATTCATTTTACCTTCAGGGAGTACAACTGAAGTGAGTGGGAATAACATGACTTCTTTCATTCAAACGTCCTCTTTGATTCACGGATACATACGAATCCCTTATCACTCCGATCACTAACGATTTATGTTGGTTAATCGACTGGCTTAAAAAGTCATAAAATCGCTCACGCAAACGATCCAAATCACACATTTATTGCAATAAAATGCAACAAACAAAAAGTTCCGTAAATAAAGATAATTTCGTGATGCAACTCACCAAAAACGTTTCATTTTGCACCCTTTATCACTTTCATTTGGGATTTTTATCGCTATTATTCCCGCCAATTGGAAAGCGCAGCACAGATTGCGTGTTCTGAATCATTACAAACATAGAGAGTCCCCTTATGCGTAAATCACTTTTAGCTCTTAGCCTTCTAGCGGCTACTTCAGCTCCAGTTATGGCGGCAGATTACTCTGACGGCGATATTCACAAAAACGATTACAAGTGGATGCAATTTAACCTAATGGGTGCATTTGACGAACTTCCAGGTGAGTCTTCACACGACTACCTAGAAATGGAATTCGGCGGCCGCTCTGGTATCTTCGACCTTTACGGCTACGTTGATGTATTCAACCTAACTTCTGATCCAGGTAGCGACAAAGCTGGCGCAGAGAAGATCTTTATGAAATTCGCTCCACGTATGTCTCTAGATGCGGTAACTGGTAAAGACCTATCTTTCGGTCCAGTTCAAGAGCTATACGTTGCAACTCTAATCGAGTGGGGTGGTAACTCTGGTGTTAACTCTCAAAAAATCGGTCTAGGTTCTGACGTAATGGTTCCTTGGTTTGGTAAAGTTGGTGTTAACCTATACGGCACTTACGACGGCAACAAAAAGGATTGGAACGGTTTCCAAATCTCGACTAACTGGT
The DNA here is from genome assembly GCF_033344235.1 of Vibrio sp. Vb1554. Classification (NCBI taxonomy): domain Bacteria; kingdom Pseudomonadati; phylum Pseudomonadota; class Gammaproteobacteria; order Vibrionales; family Vibrionaceae; genus Vibrio; species Vibrio sp. Vb1554. The sequence goes on from NZ_JAWPOJ010000014.1 coordinate 60,745, forward strand.
TCAAACCATTCTACTTCTTCGAGAACGGTTCATTCATTTCTTACCAAGGCTACATCGATTACCAATTCGGTATGGATGATGATGCTGGTAACAAGTTTGGTTCAACCGCGTCAAACGGTGGTGCAATGTTCAACGGTATCTACTGGCACTCAGACCGCTTCGCAGTGGGTTACGGTCTAAAAGGTTACAAAGACGTGTACGGTATCAAAGATACTGATGGGTTCAAGTCAACTGGCTTTGGCCACTACCTTGCTGTAACTTACAAGTTCTAATTGAACCACTAAGTTTGCTCAAAAATGGCGCCTTTCGGCGCCATTTTTATTTGCTTTCCTTTTTTCCCTCATTATCCTTGCAGCAAACCTTTTTAATGAGAGCGTTTGGTGAATATCCTTATCCTCGGTCCAGGTGCGGTGGGCTCACTCTGGGCAACAAAATTTAAGCTTGCCGGGCACAATGTTTCATTGTGGGGAAGAAGTTCTGAAAGCCAACAATCACTTCAGTTGGATGACACACCCGCAATCGTATTCAGTAATCAAGATATTTCCTCCGTAAATAAAGCAGATCTCATTTTGATCACGGTAAAAGCTTGGCAAGTGGAAGACGCCATTCAGCCTTTGCTCCCTCATATCAATACAGACACGATTATCATGCTGATGCACAATGGTATGGGTACTGCCTCTGCCTTGGAGAAGGTTGTGCCAAACAATCCGATAGTGCTCGCAACAACGACGCACGGCGCATACAAACCAGATAACCAACACGTATTGCATACCGGTCACGGAACAACGCAAGCGGGTGGTTATAATGACAAAGGAATGCAGTGCGCTTTTCTGCAAGATGTTATGCATCATGCTCTTCCAGAGGTCATTTGGAATCCACACATCCAATCTGCGTTATGGACTAAGTTAGCAATTAACTGCGCGATTAACCCACTGACTGCGATTCACCAGTGTAAGAATGGTGAGCTTGCGCAGCCCGAGTTTAAGATACAACTCGAAAGCATCACTCAAGAACTGGTTGAAGTAATGAGTAAAGAAGGTATTGCTATCGAGTTTCGCTCTCTTTCCGATACGGTAATGCAAGTGGTGAACGCCACAGCTGAGAACTATTCTTCAATGAGGCAAGACGTATTCCATCAACGTCGAACGGAAATTGATTTTATAACCGGATACTTGTTAAAGGCTGCCGAGAAACATCGTATCAATACGCCTGAGAATTTAAAACTTTACCAACGCATCAAACAAATAGAACAAAGCTGGACAGAACAATGAGTAAGAAAATCTTAGTGCCAATAGCTCCAGGCACCGAAGAAATGGAAGCCGTCACCGTTATCGACATGATGGTTCGCGCGGGTTATGACGTTACAGTAGCGAGTGCTGCTTTTGATGGCTCATTGACGATGAAAGCTTCTCGCGGAGTCACACTAACTGCCGATTGTAAGCTAGTCGATATCGCTGATGATGAGTTTGACGCCATAGCGCTTTCTGGTGGTGTTGGTGGTGCAGAAATTTTTCGTGATAGCACGGTGATGATAGAAATCCTTAAGCAGCACATCTACGAGGGAAAATTGGTCGCTGCTATCTGCGCAGCACCGGCGTTGGTATTGCAACACCATGATCTTTTCCCACAATCACTGATGACCTGTCACCCGAGCTTTCAGTCACATATCCCGGAAGAGAAGTGGCGCAGCAAACGCGTGACCTTTGATATCAACCACAACCTGATCACCAGTCAAGGTCCGGGTACAGCTTTAGAGTTCGCGATGGAAGTAATCATTCAACTCTCAGGTAAAAAACACGCATGGTCAGTTGCTGAACCAATGATCCCTCTGCCTACTCTGCACTACCACAAGCTTGGTGAAGAATAATGTTTGACGTAAATGCTGTACGCGAGCAATTTCCTGCTCTAAACCAATCCGTCAACGATACGCCCTTAGTGTATCTAGATAGCGCAGCGACAACGCAAAAACCGCAATGTGTGATTAATGTCATCAGTCATTACTACAGTGCGCAAAATGCCAATGTTCACCGTGGCAGCCATAGTTTAACGGCTAATGCCACCAGCCAATTTGAAGCGGCACGAGAACGAGTGGCAAGCTTTATTGGTGCAAACAGCTCTAAAGAGATCATTTGGACACGGGGCGCAACCGAAGCACTGAACTTAATTGCTCAAACCTACGCCCGTAGCACGTTACAACCAGGTGATGAGATCTTGATTAGCGAGATGGAGCACCACGCCAACATCGTGCCCTGGCAAATCGTGGCAGAGCAAACGGGTGCTAAAGTCATTAAAGTTCCGATGACATCAGATTGCCAGTTCGACATCAGTGCATTTGAGGCGCTTCTGTCTGACCGCTGTAAAATTGTTGCTTGCGCGCAAATAACCAACGTAACAGGCACACGCCAACCTATAGAAAAAATCACTGAACTGGCGCACAACGTTGGCGCGGTTATTGTAGTTGATGGCGCGCAAGGCATCGTACATGAGCAACTTGATTTATCGGCATCAGATATCGATTTCTACGTTTTCTCAGGTCACAAACTTTATGCACCAGCAGGCATTGGGGTTTTATACGGCAAGCTTGAACTTTTGGAAGCCATGCCACCATGGCACGGCGGCGGTAAAATGGTTGAACGCGTTTCTTTCGAAAAAACGACGTTTTCTGCACTTCCTGGTAAATTTGAAGCGGGCACACCAAACGTTGCGGGCGCAATTGCTCTAGCGAAAGCCATTGAGTGGTACCAAGGTTTTGACCATCACGAAGTAGAGGATCATCTCCATGCGCTTCAGGATAAGGCCTACCAAGCACTAAGCGCTTTGGATGACATTCATATTCTAGGCTATCAACCGAATGCCTCTGTACTGACGTTCGTCATGGACGGCGTTCATCACCAAGATATTGCGACGCTGCTCGATCAACAAGGCATTGCGGTACGAGCAGGACACCACTGCGCTCACCCATTGATGGATGCGCTAAATGTGAAAGGCACGGTACGCGTCTCTTTTGGTATTTATAACACGGCTGAAGATGTGGATAGACTCATCGCCGCCGTAGAAAAAGCCGTCGACATGCTATAACGCCAACGGTTTGATTTGGAGTAACCAACAAGGTTACTCCATCTGCCTATCCAGAGTCGCCACGCAATTTCTGCCATTTCTTTTCGCAGCATAAAGCGCTTTATCTGCATGCGCATACAAACGTTTGGTGGTTTCATTTCTGCCTATTTCCACCACGCCTACACTCACCGTGACCGGAATTTCAATCTTTTCAAATTCGAACTGACAATTTTGAATGTGGGAACGTACTTCCTCTCCTACCTCTTTCGCCGCCGACAGAGAAGTTTCTGGCAAAATAATCGCAAACTCCTCCCCTCCGACTCTTGCAAAAATTTCGTCTTTGACGAGTAAGTGAGAAACCAAATCAGCTAAGGTCTCTAAGACATAATCCCCCGCATCATGACCACGTTTATCATTGATGACTTTAAAAAAGTCCAAATCAAACAATAACAACGCGGAGTGATAGTTCGGCTCTTGAGCTTTAATGACCTCTTCTGTGAGCTTTTCGAAAAAGACACGTCGATTGTAGATGTTGGTAAGAGCATCAATTTGGCTTTGATGGCGAAGAAGGGTTTCAACTCGGTGGCGATTGGAGATGTTGCGTGTAAGAATAAGGACAACGCGACGACCTCGGTATTTTATAGCGAGTGGGCAGATCTTGCCTTCGTAGTATAGGTCGCCTCTTGGCCCACTGTTAGCATCTATTCCCTGAATGCTGTCGGCGCACATCTTGTACTCGATCGTCACAATACTGTCTTGTTTCAGTGATCGACTGATCTGCTCGATAAACCAGTCGGCTTGCTCTTTTTCAAGTACGCTGTGAAGTGTCTTACCTATCAAATTGCTTCCATCGTGATAGGCTTTTTTATCTGTTCCTCCAAAAACATCAATATAGATACCATCTTCACTCAGAATAAAAGTGGGGTCTGGCATTCCGGATAACACGTCTTGCGCATGTTCCAAGGTGAATTGCATATAGGGAGGTTCCTAGCGTTTGTACCTAAATATCCCAATCGCCTCCAAATGCGTGTCAGCATTGGGGAACAGGAGCGAATGAGGCATATGTCTACTATCTAATATAGACAAATTTTAAATACAATTGAGTTTATAAAAACCAAGTGGGCAATATAATGAACCAGGATCAATAGAAAGGTTAATTAACACTAAAATAGTCGACTATTTGCATACTTTTTATCCATATGCAAAAAATGTCTCAACTCAGATACAAAAAACGCCAAACAGCTAGGTTATTCGGCGTTTTTTAAGAATTGGGAAAATGACTCGTTACACGGCGGTTTGCTTAATCTGCTCTACAATAGCTTTCAAGCCATTACCACGTGACGGGCTTAAATGGGAGACAAGCCCCAGTTGATCAAAATAAGCATCAATATCAAACGCTTGAATTTGATCGGCCGTTTTACCGTCATAAGCTGCCATTACCAAGGCAATCAATCCACGGACGATACGCGCATCGGAGTCCGCACAAAAATGCCAAACGCCATCTTGCTCTTTGCTCACTAACCACACCAAGCTTTCACAACCCGAAACGGTAACTTGTTCTGATTTCAGCTCTTCTGGCATTTTTGGCAGCTTTTTACCCCACTGAATAACCTGACGGTAACGATCTTCCCAGCCTTTAAATTGCTGCATAGTCGCTACAATGTCTTCGCTGGTGATATCTGTACCAAATGGAGAAACGGGAAAATCTGTCATGATGCGCTCTTCTTCTAGTTTACTGCTTATATTTTGAAATCAACTTCTCAACGATTCGCGATACCGCGACAAAGCCAAACGTTGCAGTTACGACAGTCGCCGCACCAAAACCGCTAGCGCAATCCATACGTTTTGGACCTTCCGCTGTCGACTTCACACCACACACTGAACCGTCTGCTTGAGGATACTTCAGCTGCTCGGTTGAAAACACGCAATCAATACCAAACTTACGAGCCGGATTCTTAGGGAAGTTATGATGACGACGCAAGGTGTCTTTGATTTTCTTCGCTAGAGGATCTTGGATCGTTTTCGTTAAGTCAGCGACCATGATCTGCGTTGGGTCAACCTGACCACCAGCGCCCCCCGTGGTGATCACTTTGATCTTGTTGCTGCGGCAATACGCCAACAAAGACGCCTTCGCTTTTACGCTGTCAATCGCATCTAGCACGTAATCAAACTCTTTGCTTAAGTACTCATGTTGATTGTCTGGCGTGATGAAATCATCAATCAGATTGACTTTACACTCTGGGTTGATCAATTTGACACGCTCGGCCATCACTTCAATCTTGCTTTGGCCAACGGTGCCCGTCATCGCATGAATTTGGCGGTTAATGTTCGTGACACAAACATCGTCCATATCAATCAGAGTCAACTCACCGATCCCAGTACGGGCCAGCGCTTCGACCGCCCATGAACCCACGCCACCAATACCAATAACACAAACGTGTGCAGCGCGAAGAATGTCCACTTCACTGTTGCCATAAAGACGACGAGTGCCGCCAAAGCGTTGATTGTAGCTGTCAGATGCTGGGGTATCGAGTTCACGCATATTGAAGTCCAGATGATCGATAGAAAAACAAAGAGTGCGATTTATACGCACTCTTTGATGAAATGTCTAGATAAGAGGCGGTTCCTCTTTCTTGGGTCGCTATTGTAGCTTTTCTGGCGGCAAAGCCCAAGGCGCTTGAGTTGGTGAGTTTTCCAGCCCAAGTTTCCAAACTCGACCAAAATGCTTGTAGTGCCCTGCTTCCGTTCCTGCTCTCGCACCAATGCCATGATACAGATCCAAATGGTTCTGTTTTACCGCACCACCAGTGTCTAAAACGATCAGCATTCGCAGTTGATGAGCACCGCTCCACGTACCATCCGCATTCAGCAATGGTACTTCCGCCAAGATTGGTGTGCCCATTGGTAAGATAGAACGGTCACCCGCGACCGCGGCCATTGGTAACAAAGGAATACCAGCCGATCCCGTTACTGGCGCTTCCGCTTTTGGCGCAAAGAAGACGTAAGAAGGGTTTTGCTCCAACAACTCGCGTACTGTTGCGTCGTCGTTGTCCATTACCCACTCTTTAATCGCTTTGAGAGACATTTTTTCACGCGGCACTTCACCACGTTCAATCAAAATGCGGCCAATACTAACGTAAGCTTTATTATTTTTCCCTGCGTACGCGAAGTACTCCAACGTATCATCATCTTCAAAATGCACATAGCCACTGCCCTGCACTTCCATCATAAACGGGTCAATACGGTTAGGCGCATAACCTAGCACTAAACCTTGGCCATCTAATGCCCCGTTGTAGATCTCCGCACGAGTCGGACAATCTGATGAGCAGTTTGGCTTGCCATAAACTGGGTACTTAAAAATGTCGTTTGGTGTATGACGCAGCTCCATCACGGGAGAAAAGTATCCGGTAAACAGCACATTACCTTTTTTATCACCACCACCCAATTGCGCGGCTTGAATGCCAAACGCACTCAACGCACTGGTATCTCCGCTCTGTTGCGCCCACTCACTTAATCGTTGATATAGCGGTTGGTATATCTTCGCCATGGATGGTGACTTTATCACCACTTGCTCAGCTTGCTTGTTAAATTCAGTAAAATCGCGTGGTTTGTTAGACTCAACCACATCCACTTGATTGAGGATCTGAGGAAACTCACCATCAAGATATTGCTGAGCACGATCATTTTGTTGAGCACAGCCAAAGAGTAGGCTCAAAGAGATAATAGGAAGGAGTTTTTTTAACACGTGTCTTTTCCGTAAAAGAGAATAGCAAAAGGATGGCAAACAAATGCATACGGTGCAATTGAAAAGCAACGACAAAATGTTTCAACGCTAAGCCAATCCGTTTACTCGTTGTAAATTCATTCAGTTAATGCAACATGATAACAGCGGAAGAATTACGGAATTGTCCGGATTATGTTTGGAAGTAAAATTTACTGATTGAGAGATGAAATTGTGATCATCCATATGGCTCACAGACGCAAGAGAGCTCTGCTTAAAAGACAATAATAAAAACGACTATCTTACCGCTATCCTTGCACGTCCCTCTAAACGGAATACAGGTAGATAATGAGCATTGGCATCCAGCTTCATTTCTGCATGCTGCTTACCCACAAAATTGAAGTGCCGCTCATTTGAACCCACTCGATACGAAAACGAATCCCCATCGAATTCAAAACTGGTCGCCACTGTAGAACCATTTACGGTAACACCGCGCTCACTCAACACAAATTCTTCACGAGCATAAGGCGCAACATCTTGCTCAACCCAGCGACCATAAATTGTCGATTTGGGAATGGGCGGATTAATGGTTCGAGTAATCAAATCACTATACAGCATGCACACGACAACGGTTCCAACTATCGCTATAAGCATGAGAGAACGCTCTAGCCACTTACGAAGCATTGATTTAGATGACGTTTTTGACAGATTTGAAGCAGTGATCGCAGCATTCTTATTAACAGCAGAAGACATGAGGTTCACGTATTGAGGAAAGACGCCACCATTGTAACCTTCCCTCTTAACGGGACCAAGAACCTACCTCAATATGTTTGTGCTTTATTCCAAAATTTCGCCTTGCCACTCAATGAATAAAAAGGCATTATTTTAACATAATTAAACAAGGGAATGGCTGTAGTGAAAATTCGTAGTACTGCTCTCGTAAAAGGATTCCGTCAATCAACACCTTATGTCAATGCTCACCGCGGAAAAACCATGGTGATCATGCTGGGCGGAGAAGCCGTCGCACACAAAAATTTTGGCAATATTATTAATGATATCGCACTCATGCACAGCCTCGGAATCAAAGTCGTGGTGGTGTATGGTGCACGTCCTCAAATTAATCAGCTGCTAGAAAAACAAGACCTCACTACGCCTTACCACAAAAATATCCGCATTACGGATGAATCGGCTTTATCTGTTGTTATGCAAGCTGCCGGACAACTTCAGCTTGCGATTACTGCGCGCCTATCAATGAGCCTCAACAATACTCCGATGGCAGGTACCCAGCTCAATGTCGTTAGCGGAAACTACATCATTGCCCAACCACTCGGCGTTGATGATGGTGTGGACTATTGCCATAGTGGACGTATTCGCCGCATTGACACCGACGCGATTAATCGCACTCTTGATCAAGGTTCAATTGTTCTGCTAGGTCCCATTGCTAGCTCTGTGACTGGCGAGTGCTTCAATTTATTATCGGAAGAAGTCGCCACCCAACTAGCGATAAAGCTGGGTGCGGATAAGCTGATTGGTTTTTGCTCCGAACAAGGTGTCATTGATGACAACGGCAATGCTGTCGCCGAGTTACTACCAATTGAGGCGGAGCATGTCATCAAAACGCTTTCTGAAAATACGTCTCCTGACCTAGATTACAACACTGGAACACTGCGCTTTCTTAAAGGCTCTATTGCCGCTTGCCGTGCCGGAGTACCTCGTAGCCACTTGATCAGTTATAAAGTAGATGGCGCCTTAATTCAGGAGTTGTTCTCTTTCGACGGTATCGGTACCCAAGTTGTTATGGCGAGTGCTGAACAAGTGAGGCAAGCTAATATTGACGATATTGGCGGTATCTTAGACCTCATTCGCCCGTTAGAAGAACAAGGTGTACTGGTTAGGCGCTCTCGAGAACAGCTAGAGCAAGAGATTGGAAAATTTACCATCATCGAAAAAGACGGCTTGATTATTGGCTGTGCTGCCCTTTATCCATACCCAGAAGAGCGTAAAGCTGAGATGGCTTGCGTAGCGATTCACCCTGACTATCGTGATGGAAACCGAGGTTTGTTACTGCTCAACTACATGAAACATCGTTCTAAATCCGAAACCATTGATCAGATTTTTGTCCTCACGACACACAGTTTGCATTGGTTCAGAGAGCAAGGTTTTTACGAAGTCAGTGTCGACTATTTACCTGGAGCCAAACAAGGGTTATATAACTTCCAGCGTAAGTCCAAAATCTTAGCGTTAGATTTATAGCTTAACCTTAAATCAGGGAGCGAAACTTAACGTTCCACTATACCAACTAACCTCAAAGGGCAGGATTTAGTTCATTAACGCTCAACCCTGCACATCGAGCTTGTTTAGGAACGAGTTTGTTGAGGAGTAAGGCCACACATAAACCCTACTCCGGACTAGCGGGTCATCATGTAAACCCAACTTAGAAATGCGCAAACCATTGCTTGATTTTTGTTCCAATTTTATCTTTTAAATATACATTTGGTTGGCTATACTCTGCTCGCTAGTGATTGGTTTTTAACCAATACGAATGGATCTAGGTGATGTAATTAGCCTTCACCCTAAAATACTGGGCAATTGAAAAACTAGTTAGCTCCGTATTGCACACCAAGGACAGTTGTTAATCTGACTTTAAATAAGCCGAGACGAGCACTGTTATGAGAACAATCATTTGTAATTCGCTTCAAAGCTTCTGGGATATGGCTGACAATCAGTTTTTAGAAGGCCTAGACGTCCACTGTGTTTTCCCCGTAAATGACGCTATCCGAGATTTTATTCTTGCTTATCAACAGCAATACAAAATACGCAGCGTGTCTTTTACCAATGCGTTTGCAAAACATGCATAAAAGAAGACCGAGCCATAAGCTCGGTCTTCTTTTACGTACGTAATCAATTCAAAACAAAATCATAGCTAACAAAGATGCAAAAATAGTGACTACGATAAAGATTAAAATAGTCCAGTACACTAGCCCAATACTTATGAACCACTTTGGGCAAACTCTACGAATATCTGTTAGCTTTCTTTTTTTGGCCAACTTAGGAAATGCAACTGCGGCAACAAGAGCTAATCCATGTATTAAGGCCCCAAAGTGAAATCCAGAAACTAAAGCAAGCTCAATATCTGTATAGTGCTCACTAGTATACGCATAGTGCTTTACTTTTTGCGGCGTGATAACAATAAGCAAAATACCTACTATCAGGTACCAAAAAACTAACAAAGCACCTGCAACAAAAAATGTAATAAAAGAAACTTCTAATAACTGCAAACTTCACCGACCTTGGTCTTACCAACTAAGTCTATATTGCTATATAACTCTTTGTATTTATCAGCAACAACTTTACCAGACGCATAACTAGCACTGGCAGAGACAACCCCTAAAGCGATAGCGCCTATCCAACCAACTGGAGTAGCCATAACTACCAGAGATATAACGGCCCCGCCAGCTAAACCAACGACTGTACTTGCTGCAGTTTCCACCAATATTTCGTTTTTCTTTGCGTTAGAGTCTGCTCTAGCTATCTGATCGCAGGCAATACCAATATTAACTGCAGTTAATACAGTGCCGCCTTTAGCTGCTACTTTTGATAACTTTGCTAACCTATCTGTATTCTTCTTAAGCGCCGCAGTAGTCATAACCCCGCCGTTTCTAGATATCCTCATAGCCTCTCGAGCTTTCTTACCATTAAAGAGAAGCTTCTCAGTTGGTCCAAGATTTTTTGCTACATTCTCTAATAGTTTTTTCCTGCGATAATCATACTGCCCTTTCGAAAACGTTCCTGATTTATAATCTCTATATAAACCATCAAGCTTTTTTAGCTCTGCAACATTTCCTTTTTCACTATCTCCTAATAAAGCCCCCATGGACGCAAAAGTAGCACCGATACCTGCGCTCGCAGGCCCCCAATTATCATCAAGCCAAGAAAGAGCCCAAAATGCTTCCTTTTCGTTTTGCGACATAGATTTCATCGTTGATTCAAATTGCGCTTGATCATGATCTGAAATGGCAATTTTAGAAGAAAACTCAGATTGCTTGGTATTTGAAACGTTCAACTTTCTCAAGTAAATAGATTGACCAGATTTAATCGAATTAGGGTCTGAAATTTTAGGGTTGTCTTTTTTTATTTGAGCAAGAGCAAAATTATAGCCATCTGTTCCAAACTTAAAATGATAAAACTTCCATATAATTCTCGTAAGAGTATCACCAGGCTTAACACTATATATGTAGCTATACCTATTAACGCTGTTAAAGTAAGTTGTATTCATTTCATTCAGATCCTTATGCCCATAATTGCGTATAATGTTAACGTTTCAGATTCAAAAACATCAATTGAAATGACTTTTCTTTCAGAAAGAGAATTGTTAAAATACAACTCATCACCAAGTTTGACATGTAACAAAGGTAAAACTGACTATAAACTAAGTCCATAATCAGTTGGTAAGCCGCTGTACTAGCCCACTCGCACGAATCGTTTTCACCTTAATGCCTCGCTTCAGAACATTGAGCTCGGCGTAAAGAGCTAAACGCTTTTTCGCGCGGGTAATGCCTGTGTAAATCAACTCACGGGTTAATATCGGGCTAAAGTCTGGTGGCAAAATCATAAGGGTGTAATCAAATTCACTGCCTTGCGATTTATGGATGGTCATGGCGTAAGCCGTTTCATGTTCAGGTACTCGGCTTGGCAAGACCGATTTCACACTGCCGTCAGGTAACTCGAAAAAGACTTTCAAACGCGGTTCTTCTTCACTGTCATCTCGCATACAAATACCAATATCACCGTTATACAAACCTAAACCGTGATCATTACGCGTAACCATGACAGGTCTGCCGTGATACCAAATTTCATCCTGAACTTGAATGAACTTGCGCGCCGCAAGCGCTTTCTCGATGCGTTGGTTTAGCCCAGCCACACCGAAGTCACCTTCACGGATCGCGCACAGCAGTCGGCATTGGTTGAAGGTATCTAACACCGCTTTGGCTTTGTGCGTTAGCGACTCTGGCTCTCCGGTTTTAGGATCAGTTTCCTGTTGTCCAATGCGTTTGAGGTAACGACCGTATTCCTGCACCAACGTCTGCATCATTTGGTTGTAATGTTGACTACTTAGTGCGAAATGTTCGATATCGGAAAAGTCACGCGCCCAGACGTTATCTACGCTCGCAGCAGAACCGGAATTAACCGCTTTTGCCAACTGACCAATGCCTGAGCGAGCGTCAAATCGGTAGCTCTTTTGCAGCATACATAAACTATCAGCAATGCTAGATGCACTGTTACCCGTATGGGCTAAAGTATCGAAGCCCGTCAGTTTTGCGATGGCTGACGCCTGCTCTTTGCCATAACCCAACGCATGGAACGAACAGATATCACCCAACACTGCCCCTGCTTCAACTGAGGCAAGTTGATCTTTATCACCTAGCAAAATCAGCCGCGCATGTTTCGGTAAGGCATCGACCACTTTATACATCATTGGTAAATCGACCATCGACGCTTCGTCGATAACCAAAATATCCAAATGCAGTGGATTTTGCTTGTTGTGACGAAATTCTGCGCTATTAGGAATCGCACCCAGCAACCGATGTAAGGTACTCGATTCAGTCGGAATTTTGGCTTTTAGCTCCGGAGAAACTGGCAGCTCTTGCACCGCTTTACCAATGGACTCGGTTAATCGCGCCGCCGCTTTCCCCGTCGGGGCCACCAGCTTGATGGTTAGATTTTTCTCTTGCGTCGCCTGTTCAATCAAAGCAGCAAGCAATTTGGTTACTGTCGTCGTTTTACCCGTACCAGGGCCACCAGAAATCACAGCAAATCGACGAGTTAACGCAACCGCCGCCGCGACTTTTTGCCAGTTCACACAAGCTGAGAGTGGCACGAGTTCATCCAGTATTTGCAAATCTTGAACCTTGCGCGCATTGCTAAGCACGGAATCAATGGCGTGCCAATCCAACGATTCGCTTGCGACCACATCAAGGTGGTCACACACCAATTGCTGACGCAACACTTGGTTGCTGCTTCCCGCTTCTACTGCTTTGCCCAACGCGTTAAACAGAAAATGGTATTGGCGTGCGAACAGATGGTTGAGCAACTCCGATAATCGCGCAAACTCTTGTGGTTGCAAGTTAACTGCGGCGCCCAGCTGATTGAGCTTTTCCGCCAGTGTCACTTCATAATGCCAATAGCGATGCAGATACAGACGCTCACCATCGAACATTAAAGGCAAGGCTTCTCCTTGCGCGCCGACCACGCTGGAATTTTGTAATACTTGAATCCAGTCTATGCCTTGCAACTGTGTGTTAAGCGCCAATGCCGACTCACCAAACAGCCCTAGCTTACTGGCTAAATCCGTAGTTTGCCCTTGTGCATCGCACAGAGACAGACAGATATGTCCTTTACCAAGCTCACTACTGACAACACCAGCGATAAACGCCAGTGCTTGGCTGTCCGACTGTTCATCATGCGTTTGAGAATCAATAAAACAGGCGAATTGGTAGTCGAGCTGACGAATAGCACCTTTGTGCGCCAAGCGTTCCAACACTACCAATAGGCTATCTTGGTCAGAATGAAGATTGTGATTTGTCGTCATTAAAGTAGCTCCATCTGCCCGGCTTGAGTTGAGCGCGTTTCAAGTACTTGACCATCAATCAAACGATCCATCTCTTGTAAGAACTCGAAAGTTGGTTTCGCGGCAAAAATGCCGTGGTCACTCTGCCCATCCATGCCGCGCAAGAACAAGTAATACACGCCACCAAAGTGCTGTTCATAATCATAATTGGCCAATCGGCTGCGTAGGAAACGATGCAGGGCTAACGCATAAATCTGGTACTGCAAATCGTAGCGGTGATCTGCCATCGCCGATTTCAGAGCCTCACCATGATAGTGCGTCACATCGTCGCCAAGATGATTCGATTTCCAGTCAAGCACGTAGTATTTACCTTGATGTTCAAACACCAAGTCGATAAAACCTTTGAGCATGCCTTGCACGGTTTGGAAACCTAAATCCCCCGCTTTCGCCGACAACGGATCGTGACGTTGAATGACTCGGTTTAACGCCGGTGCAGACAAAACTTCAATCGGCAGCAAAAATTCCATCTCCACCAAACGTTGCGACGGTGCTTTTTGATTCAGCAGCAAAGACTTACCATCCAACGGCGTTGCGAGTACGGTATCAATCAATTGCTGTAAAATAGGTAGCCACTCTTCATCGAGCTGTTCGCTTTCCATCAAGCCAAGGATGATTTGTGTATTCTCTTCCGTAGTGGCTGGCTGAGTAAATTCAACTTCCTCAAACAAGCTGTGCAGGAACGTACCCGGACGCGCACCACGAGGGAAGGTAAAAATAGAGCGCTCTGGCTCCACCAAATCCGCTTCGTCTTGCTCTTCAGATGAGTCGATATCAAAACCCGTAATCTCAATCGTGGCATCATGCTCGGCGTGATGAGAGCCTTGCTTGACCAAGCCAGAATAACTGGTGATGCGCCAGTTTCTATCGATAGGGTTTTGCAGCTCTTTCGCGCTAAGATCGTGTATTTCTTCTTGTGGCGCTACGTACTTCTCTTCGAGTTGCTGCGGCGGATCGGCCACAACGACACAATCAAGCTCGTCTTGTTGCTTTGTTAAACCTTGTTGCAAATCGTTAATGCCACCTTCTTGACCATTTTGAATCAAATAGCCAATCGCACTGCGGTGTACACCAGTTGGCTCTTTGGTCGAACGGCCATTGCGCAAAGGTGAGGCACCGATAAAACACGCATACACAGCTCGCGTTAGTGCTACGTATATCAAGCGTAAGTCTTCCGCCAAACGCTCTTTATCCGCTTGCTTCATGGACGCATCGTTGCCAGTAATATCCAGTACCGTGCGGTCATTGGCTGCATCGTAATATTTGGCTTCACTGGCTTCTCGATAGCTGAACACAAACGGCAGAAATACGAGGTCATACTCCAAGCCTTTTGATTTGTGAATAGTTACGATCTGCACTAAGTTACGTTCCGATTCTAAACGTTGGATTTGGTCATCACTGCCACCCAAACCATTTTCCGCATCACTGATAGACTGAGCGAGCCAACGCAGCAGACCGTGGTCGCTATCCAGTTCATTACTGGCTTGTTGAAGCAGTTCACCGATGTGCATTAAATCGGTAAGTACTCGCTCACCATTCTCACCCTGTGAACTCGCGCCTTCTTCTAGTAATCGCTCGGCAATATGGCGTTTGCTGATCACCGCGCGCAACATCGGCAGCACACCACGTTGAACCCAAAGCTTGCGATATTCTTTGAATTCGTTTACGGCGTTTTCCCACACAATTTCATCGTTATTAAGCGCATCCAAACTTGCTGCGTCGAGGGCAAACAGCTCAGAGGCAAGACTTGCACGCAGTGCACGGTCATTTTCTGGAGTCAGCACCGCTTGCAGCAAACGCTGTAAATCCTGCGCCACCGAACTGGTAAACACACTGTCTCGGTTAGACAGGTACACGCTGGCAATACCTTGGTCTGCTAGCGCTTGTTTGATCATTCGACCTTCACTACCTGTTCGAACCAACACCGCGATATCGCCCGCTTGAACCGCTTTCTGTTTTTCGCCATTCACCAGACACGCTTGCCCCTGTTGAGCCTGCGTCAAAATGGTTTGGATTTGGCTTGCGGTCGCCTCCGCCATCCGAGTCAAATACTCGCCTTTTGGTAGCGGTTTATCGTCCGCTTCTTGCAACCAATACGTCAGCGCGGGTTGCTTTTGGCCACCGATAGTCCAAATGCGTTTTTCGGCATTGGGACTGTACTTAACGGGTAAGAACGGGATGTCCGAATCATAGATAAATGGACTGTCTGGCAAAGCAAATACTTGGTTTACCGCCTGCACCATATCTGCGCTAGAACGCCAGTTGGTTCCTAACGTGTAGTGGGCACTTACTTGGTTACGCGCTTTGATGTAAGTGAAAATGTCTGCGCCACGAAAGCCATAAATCGCCTGCTTGGGGTCACCGATCATAAACAAACCACATTCTGGGTTGTTCAGATAAATACGGCTGAAAATACTGTATTGAAGCGGGTCGGTATCTTGGAACTCGTCAATCATTGCGACAGGATACAAAGTACGAATACGCGCCGCTAAAAGCTCGCTTTCGTCCGTATCGATAGAAGCAGAAAGTTGCGTCAGCAAATCATCAAAAGAGAGCCACTGTTTTTGATTTTTCGCGTTAGCCAGCATCACACGACAATGTTCAATTGCATGAGCAAGCAGTGGCGCTTTTAAGCTGATTGGGTTAGCAAGAAATGTTTCAATGGCTTCAAATACCGCGTGCTGCGGCGCACTGCCTTTCGGTGTTTTTTCCAACAAGACGTTTTGCGCGAATTTCTCCAGCTTGTCTGGATAATCGTAACCTGTGGTTTCCGTTGCTGCCCAAGCGTTTACCGCCTCCAACCACGTCGGCAGAGACTTTTTGGTATAGCTACGTTTGTTAATATCTGAATCTGAAATTAGCGTTAAGAAGTCATCTTGGCTTTCTCGCCACTGTGCTTTTAATTCATCAATTTTTTTCAGATTTTCAGTATGAAGATCAGCCAAACTGCCTTTCATTGCCGGAACAGAAAGGCTTAACGGCGCACCAGTTAAGTAATTGCTGATGTCAGACAACAACGCAGATGGAGAGCCCCATAGCTGGCGAATTTCTCCAGCCAAGGTAAATGGCAACGGGTAGAAATTGCGGCGCCAGTAATCGGCTACAACTTGCGCTTTTAGGTGACTTTCATCGGTCACAAACTCGTTATTAAATCGGCTGCCAGATTCAAACGCATTTTGCGTTAGCATACGTTGGCAAAAACCGTGAATGGTGTAGACCGCCGCCTCGTCCATCTGACGCTCTGCCTGCAATAAAATTTCTGCGGCTTGCTTGTGATCGTCAAACTCATTAAGCAAAGGTTGGATCACCGGGTCGGAACTCTGTCCACGCGCAAACGCGATTCGCGCATCATGGATTCTTGCCCTGATACGATCGCGTAATTCCGCAGTTGCCGCTTCGGTAAAGGTTACAACCAGAATTTGGTCGACCGTAAGCGGTACGCGATGTCGAGTTTCCGCGCTGCCATGACCAAGCAAAAGACGCAGATATAAACCTGCAATAGTGAAGGTTTTACCTGTACCTGCTGATGCCTCGATTAACCTCGCACCGTGCAGAGGAAACGTCATCGGTTCTAGTGGCGTTGGTTGAGGTTGCTCTGTGCGGTCTAACGTATGTAGAGGACACTCTGCACCTGACATTTGATCCATAACGCTGAATCTCTCCGGATTATTTACTAGGACGTATCACCTAATAAATGTGATCTATAGTTAAAAATTCTATTAATATGTTTAACAAGTTGGATAATTTAGAGCTTTGTGAGATCTTTCTCACGGTTATCCATAAGACGTACCGTTAGTATGCGCCCCACGAGATAAGCCAAACCTTTTTGGCGGCACAACTCAAATGAATTAAACAAAAGTATCATGGTCCCTCTGACCTTGTGGCCGTACAGCGAACGCCCTACAAAAAATAATGATTTTCTGGCGGCCACCCTACTCTTCCTTCTCTTTATCCAGCTGTCTTTATTACGCTTTTACATCATCAGCGTCTTGAACCGCTAAGCGCGCACCTTGCAGTACTAATGCTGTCAGCAAACGAACTTCTGAGGCCAACTCATCATTCCAAGCAGGCCAAATTCGAGAGATGTACGCATTACTGCCTTCGCCCGGGCTCATGAAGCCATCATTGAATGCGTCAGCCATTTTCTTCAAAGATTTCTCTTCGTAATCTACCCACTGACCGCGGCTAAAGCCCGCTTCAACACAAGCCAACGCCGTTTTTGGGAAATAAGGCAAAGGCTTAGTCATGCCTTCGAAAAATAAGCGAACTAATTCAGTCAGTAGCTGTTTGGCATACTGCGCATCGGCAATTTCTGGGTAGATCAAATGCAGCGCGCCTTCTTTACGATCGTAACCAATGATGTGAGTTTTCTTAGCATGACCCGACGCCGACATGGCAAGGTGATCGATCCACGCTGCAAGGTAATCCTGCGAGCGAATCTTACCGCTTCGATAGCGAATCAAACCGGATTGGTAGCATTGAGTTAGCCAACCTGTTAGGCGAACGTTTTTCTCTTCACCTTCATTTCGCTCAAACAAGGAATCAAACGTCAGGTCGATTTCCAAATCGTCTTGAGGCGCACCAGATAAAAACGCCAGTTTATACACCAGCTCTTCCGCCTGAACTCGGTTAGTTTCAAATTCGATATCACCAAACGCCCCCACCGGCAGTTTGCCTTGCGCGCGCTGTTGACTCATAAAGTGTTTAAGCACCTCTGTTTTTTTCTCTGGCTGCATCAATGTCGCTTCAAGCAAGGTTTCTAACAGCTCATCACGCATTTGATAGCTTTCCAAACCACCTAAAACAAAGGGTTCGTCGTCTTCCATCACCGGTAGTGGCGGTTCAAAGATTACTTTTAAACGACGATTGAAAAAATACTGCACTGGTAAACGCCAGAAACGTTGCAACTCGACTAAGTCGAGCTCAAGCGGGAACGTCGCTCCCAACAGATAGTCGTCTAATGCCCGATTAAAATCACGACGGACATAGCCTTGCGATTGACTGCTTTGAGTCAATGCCGCTGGAATCCACTCTTTCGCGTAGCTAGCATGCATGCCTTGGAACGCCCTTGGGCTAAACGGCACCATGGCGTGGGTATTCACCAACGCATTTAATAAGTTGTCGCCAGACTCATCAACGGGCAACGCTTCATCACCACTTAAACAATAGTTTTGGTGACAGTATTCCATCAGCTCAGAAACCAGAACCGAAGGCACTCGCTCGGTGTTGTCTTGGATTGAACGGCCAACATAACTGATGTAGAGCGTTTGCTGTGCAGACAACATCGCTTCGAGGAATAGGTAACGGTCATCATCTCGGCGCGAACGGTCGCCCGGTTTGGTTCTTCCTGTCATCAAGTCAAAGCCTTCTGGCGGCATAGAACGCGGGTACACGCCGTCATTCATCCCCAGTAGACATACGGTTCTAAACGGAATAGAGCGCATCGGCATCAGGGTACAAAAGTTCACTTGACCAGCAAGGAAGCGCTGGCTGACTCGTGTGCCAGATAATTTATTTTGAAGGTATTGGCTGATGATCGACGGCGATAACGCATCATCAAATGCGGCATCAGCTAACTGCTCTTTGAGTTGGCTGAGCGTATCGCGAATGGATTTGAGCGCCATTTCGCCTTCTAACTCAACTGAGAAGAAGTCATCCAGCAGTGAAACCAAAGTCTCTCGCCAACCATCGATAGTTTGAACATGAGAAAGTTTGCTTCGATAAGTGCTAATTTGTTGGATAAAGTGTGCCAACTTGCCCGCCAGCTCTGCGCCCATGCCTTGCACTTCGTTGTACGGAGACAAACTGCCTTGCTCGGTTTCAAACAAACCTGCGGATTCTGGCATCGCGTAGCCAAGCAACATGCGTTGAATACCAAATTGCCATGTGTTTTGACGGGTTTCCGGCAGTTCAAATTCGCGTCCGGTATTGACGTCCAATCCCCAGCGAATTCCCGATTCCTCAACCCATTGTTTAGCTTGTAAGAAATCACCTTCGCTGAGTTCAAAACGCTTTAATATCGCCGGAGTTTCCAGAAGTTCGAGTAGTTCTGATGCCAAACAGCGCGTATTGGGTAAGTTCACCAACTGCATAAATGCGGCCAGAATTGGGCTCTCTTGATCGGCGGTTCGGTCAGAAATCGAATATGGAATAAAACGCTCACCCGGCGCGTTACCAAAGACCGCCTGAATCGCAGGGCTGTAAGCGTTGATGTCCGCGACCATCACGATAATATCGCGCGGTTTTAACGTTGGGTCAGCATCGAACATCGCCAACAGTTGATCATGCAGCACTTCCACTTCACGCATCGGGCTGTGACAAGCGTGTAGGCTCAGTGATTTATCACCCAAGCTAACCACTTGTTTGTGATGACTGTTTTCAATCTGTTGGTCATCTTGATGTTCTTCAAGATTGAGAATATCCGCTTGCAATTGATGGAGCAGACTGTCGCGCTCAACATCAACAAAGGCTTCAACTTCATGAGATTCCAGCTGAGACAACAGATACATATTGTCGCGCCCGAGTTTACCCATGGATGCCAACAGACTGTTTCCGACCACATCGGTGTGCAGCTCATCGATCACATTATCTTCCAGTGATCCTTTCAGTTGCTCAGTTTCACCTTGCACTTCCGAGTGATCGTCCTGCCACACAACGTGCTGACGATGTTTCGCCGCCAAACGAGCCAGATATTTGCGATCTCGAACTTCACCCCAGTAATAACGACACGGGTTGGTGAACATCAGATGCACGTCGATGTGTTCACCAATTGCTTTTAGCGCATCCATATAGCGAGGCGGCAACGAAGAAATGCCAAAAACAAACAAACGCTTGGGTAAATGGTCAAAATTGCCGTTAAAACTCTCTAACGTGTCGATAAAGTGCTCATAAAGGTTGGCACGGTGATATGGAGACTGTCCTAATGACACAGTGTGATCATACAACGCTTGCCATAAGATCGGCTGCCACGGATGCTCATCTTCCAGCTCTGGCACACTCTGCCCAGCTTCCCAACTTGCGATCCATTCCGGACGATACACCAAGTAACCATCGAAAATATCGGCAATTTTCTCAGCCAGCTGATACAGCTTAGAGTGGTCAATGTCATCTTTGAGGTACTGCGCTAACGGCGAAAACACCTCTTGGTTGAGAAGCCCCGGAAGCAAATGCATCAACTTCCACGTCATCGCTTCTTTGTTAAACGCACTGCGTTTTGGCACGTCTGGCAATACCTGCGTAAACATTTCCCAAATGAAAGTCGCAGGGAGCGGAAAATCAATGTTCGCGGCAACACCAAACTCTTTGGCCAATTCCATTTTTAGCCACTGGGACATGCCTGGACTTTGAACCAGAATTTGTTCTTTTTCGAACGGGTTTTCCAGCGGACTGATTCGAATCAGTTCGACAAGGAGTGATTTAAGAACGTCAACTTGGTTGGAGTGATAAACAGTAAACAAATTGGGAATACCGAGCGCCGATTGAAACTGTTAGCTAGCTTAGCACAGCCCCATTTAAACCCGCAGTGATCTCGCGTTCGGAAAAAACAAAAGGTTATATATCACTCAAATAGAGTATGAATCTTCTGAATTTTCACATGTCAATCAAGTCTGACATTTCCATACAAAATGTGACATTCGTCGCAACTATTCCATAATAAAAAACACTGTTTTATACTCCCTCTACCCATAATTTATAAACAAACAAAAAGTATGTTTCGCAAACTGTCTTCCAACAGCGCTTGGCTGATTGCTTTTTTTGCTTGCTTTGCAGTGTACCTGTCGATCGCTTGTTATCCTTTTGTGTTGTCTAACAATCAGAATGAACCGCTAACCTTGTTGCAAGGTTACTATTTGGTTTCGACTCAATATGGCTGGCTGGGCTTGATCGCTCTTCCATTTATGTTGTTGAGTTTATTGCTCTCTTTTCTACCGACTCGAGCATTCAAAGGTATCGTGATCGCTATCGCGATCTGTCTATTGATCATGTTTAAAGTCGATATCCTCGTTTTTCAGCAATACAAACTTCACATCAACGCCCTATTAATCCGTATGTTTTTCGAAGGTGGCGGTGATGTCTTCGATATTTCTTGGATGAGTTGGCTTATCTTCGTCAGTGAAGTTGCCGTTCTGGTGATCGGGCTCGCCTGTACCGTTTGGGTAAGTAATAAACTGGCACAAAGCCGAGCTAAGTTCGTTTTGATCAGCGTTTGGTTTGCTGTATTGCTTAGCACGCAGATGATTCATGCGTACAAAAACGCACTTTACGACGATGAAGTCAGTCAGTTTTCGAATAACTGGCCACTTTACTACCCGCTGACGGCTCGTAAATTTATTTACAAACACAACCTAGTGGATGAGAACATTGCATCGAAGAACCGCGTAGAGTTAACCAACATTGAACGTAGCTCACTCAACTATCCGCTTGCGCCGATTCAAGTGCAAAGCAAAGAGAAACAACTCAATGTTTTGTTTATCTTGGTTGACGCGTGGCGCTACAGTGATGCGACGCCGGAAGTCATGCCAAATGTCAGTAAGTTCGCTGAAAAGACAGTGAATTTCACACAACACATGAGCGGCGGCAACTCAACTCAAGCGGGTATTTTCAGCCTGTTTTACAGCTTGCCAGCGACCTACTGGGAAAGCTTTTACGCAAGTCAACGCTCTCCTGTTTTTATGGATACGCTGCAAGCAGAAGGCTACCGCATGGGCATTTTTGGCTCGGCACCGCTCACCAGCCCGCCACTTTCTCGCACGGTATTCAAAAAAGTGTCGGACTTGACCCTGAAACAAACTGGGGAAACAGCTGTCGAGCGCGATCAGCAGATAACAGACAAGTTCATCGAGTTCCAAAAGCAGGATAGCGACAAGCCGTACTTTGGTTTTCTGTTCTACGATGCCGCCCACGGCACAGTATTTCCCGAACCTGAATTTGCGAAATTCAAACCATACTGGGAACGCGTTGACCACATTTTGCTCAACAACGATTTTGACGCTTCGCTTTACCATAATCGATACAAGAACTCGTTGTACTACATCGATAGCTTGATTGGTGATGTGCTGAAAAACGTCGACTTAGACAATACCATTGTGGTGATTTCATCAGATCATGGTGAAGAGTTTAACGACCATAAGATGAACTATTGGGGCCACACGGGTAACTACAGTGACGTTCAAGTACATGTGCCTCTTTACGTGTACATGCCAAATCGTCAGCCAGAGCAAGTTGATTACCGCACGACCCATTTTGACGTCGTGCCAACCATGATGAATACGCTGTTTGACGTTCAAGGAACAACGAGTTCATACAGCGTTGGTCATAACTTGTTTGATAGCTCTGCCTCTCGCGATTGGTATATTGCAGGCAGCTACTACAACTATGCATTGGTCGGCAAAGAACTGATGCTTGTGGTCAACCCTGGCGGGCACTCTCAGCAACTGAATCGTCAGTTAAAAGTCGAGAAAGAACAGAAAGTTCCTGTCGATATCATTCGTCATTCTCTGGATGAGATGTCGCGATTTTACAAAAAAGGCTAGCGTCCAACATCGACGCCGATTGAAATAAAAAAGCCTCTTGGTTGTAAGACCAAGAGGCTTTTTCCTATCTGTTATTTAAGCGTGATGAGCGTGCATCAAGCGTGGCTGAATCAACAAGTTGTTGATGTATTGTAAGGCCACATAAGAGACAACAAATGTTGCCACAATCAACTCAAGACCAGCTAAGCCTCGCACTTGTTGAACATAGTGCGCAGCCAATCCTTGCAACTCCATCCAATTCGCCATTTTAAACAGCGCCGTCGCACCGATCACCATCGGGAAGGTAAACGCTGCATAGCCAGGGCTGAATGGCAGTCTTAACAATTTAAAGAAGGCTAAGTAGATGATGGCTGTCATCAATACCGCGATACCAAATAGCATAGCGATGATCACTGGTGATGGTGTCGCAGTGACCGTTAAGTACCCTGCCAATGATAGACTTGCTGGCGCTGCCATGATTGCCATTGTTGGTTTCGCTGCATCCGGAATTTCATGGGTGAACATGAAACGGTAAATCATCATCGGCAACATGATCGCGTACGCCACCATACCAAACATCAATGCACCTTGTGCCACTGGTGCTAACATCGGGTTGCCAGAGAAAGACACATCCGCAACGATGATACCCACAGGCGGTACAAACCAACTAGGAACCATGTGGTGCAATTCAAAATCTTTGGCGCGATGGTAAACAAAGCTCACCAAGAACACGATGTGCAAAACCACCGCAATCAGCCAAAGCGCATCGCCAGCTAATGGGTAAAAATGGCCGAGAGAGTTCGATACCACCATAGTGCCCATCGCAAATGTCGGAACCACGCTGCCCACAACCGGATGAGCAAGATCTTGTCTCAACAGATGATTATGTAGCAAAAACTTGGTTGCCAATATAGCCAACAATATGCTTGCGATACCCGCACTAATCCACTGTCCGTAGCCATGTAATTCGGCGAAGTTTTCCCAACTCCAGCCCAAGCTTGCAATACCAAGAGCCAAACCCGCCATTGGAGTTGGCGCTCCCATTACTTTTGCTTTTGTTCTTTGAATCATGATGACCTCAACCAGACTCACTCTTGATGGGACGTATAATACGCTTGCACTTCGTTCCGATATATCTAATTATTTAAAACAAACGTTCAGAATTACTTAACGGTGGGGTATGGCAAGTCACATTTCTCTTAAACAACTGAAAGTGTTTACGACGATCACGCAGCACAAAACGCTCACAGCGGCTTCTGATAGTCTCTTTTTATCGAAAGCCGCAGTGAGCATGGCACTCTCAGAATTAGAAAAACAGATCGGCCATCACTTGTTTGATCGTGTTAATAACCGACTGATTTTGAACCAAGAAGGTCAAAAACTGCTACCACTGGCGGATGAGTTACTCAACCGAGCCAAAGACATCGAGAGCATTTTCGATGGTGACCAAGCGCTATCGGGCCAACTTCGCATTGGTGCCAGCGACACCATTGGCAACCAAGTCGCGCCCTATTTGCTTAGCGAATTTCGTCAGCAAACGAACCATCGTTCTCAAAGCCTGTTCATTTCTAACTCCGCACAAATCTGCGACATGCTGACCGATTACGAGTTAGACATAGCCCTCATTGAGGGCAAAACACTTCACCCTGAATTGCAGTCTACCCAGTTTAGCGAAGATGAAATGTGCGTGATTTGCGCGCCCGATTACCCAGCCGCGCACGAAGGGCCAGTAAACTTAACCGAGCTAGAAAACAGTGAATGGATATTGCGAGAGGCAGGATCTGGTTCACGCGAATTTTTTATGCGCGTTGTCGCACCGCGCTTGGAACATTGGCATGAAGCTTTTCAGCTCAATACCACCGAAGCGTTGATCAACTCAGTATCGGCAGGGTTAGGCTTAGGTTGCTTGTCACGTTTGTCTGCAGAACCTGCTATTCGTGACGGCCGCGTAAAACTGCTCGACATGCCTTTAGATATGAAACGTCGCTTCTGGTTACTGGTTCATAAAGAGAAATATCAAAGCCCATTGCTCAGAACGTTTATCGAATTTTGCCAAGATTGGGAGCGACCAACAAACCTTCCTTTGGCGGACAAATCCGCAAAGTGAAACCAAGATAGTTTAAATGCTAGTCAGTTAGTTGTACGTGTCTCTCATTCTGAGGCTTGTCGCTAGACTTGATTGGTCAAAAACTGTATAAAAAGCCAGTATCAATACACCAAATTAGGGGACCAACCATGGCTGTAATCGTCAAGTACGTGGTAGAACGCAATGGAGAAGAGAAAATGACTTTTACCTCTAAAGCGGAAGCTGACGCATACGACAAAATGCTGGATATGGCAGACGAGTTATTCTCACTGCTGGGTAAAAGTGAACTTCTAGAAGACGAAGGTAAGCAAGAAGATCTTGCAATGTTCCTTGCGCAAAACAAAGAAGAAGTGCTTTACGCTCTTGGTGCAAAACGTAAACCTGCACCAAAAAAAGCAAAGAAGCTTGAAGCTGTTGAAGAAGATAGCGAGCAAGAAGACGCTGCATAAGCCTCTCATTTGTTTAGAAAAAACGTCGCATTATGCGGCGTTTTTTTATTCCTTCCGTTTATCTCCATATATCTCTGAGAATATAAAGAACCGATTTAATATCCCAAATTGCTCTAAATTTCATGTTGCAGATTAGTGTGACTTAGATCTAGTCTAAATGGGTTCGGTGATGGGGTACCACCGGAATCGAAAGATTCGAACCGCTGTTAAAGCTAATGACTCCTACAGAAACGAAAACAGGTCAGCCCTGTTGGAAGTGCTTTCGCTTATGTTGTGAAAGCGAGAGTTCTGTAGTGAGCAATTCAACTCTTCTCCAACCCCGCTCCTGTTTTCTCAAAAATTAAAAAGATATCCAAAATAGTTGTTAACTCAACAAGGCAACAAACGCATGAACCTCCTGAACATAGTTTTCTATTTGATGGAGCGAATAAGAGCAGTCAACGCCGTTGAGTCTGACAAATAGGCTGGATATCGTACACTGGGAAAACACTATGCAATACTCACACGAAATCCAATCAATGTGCCCGATTCAACGCGGCGATCTTCATGCATCTGCACCGATCCCTGTCGAAGGCGCAATGATCAATCCAAAAGACGTTATCGCGATTTCTGGTCTTAGCCACGGCGTTGGTGCTTGTGCTCCTCAACAAGGTGCAGCAAAACTGACTCTTAACGTCAAAAACGGCATCATCGAAGAAGCTTTGATCGAAACGATCGGCTGTTCAGGCATGACTCAATCAGCCGCGATGGCCGCAGAAATCCTAACAGGCAAAACTATTCTGGAAGCACTGAATACCGACTTGGTATGTGATGCTATCAACGTCGCGATGCGCGAAATCTTCCTTCAATTTGTTTACGGTCGTACTCAATCTGCTTTCTCTGAAGGCGGCTTGGAAATTGGTGCGGCACTGGAAGACCTTGGTCAAACTCAACGTAGCCAAGTAGGTACTAGCTACTCAACTAAAGCAAAAGGCGTACGTTACATGGAGTTGGCCGAAGGCTACGTAACAAAACTCGCGCTAGACGAAAACAAAGAAGTGATTGGTTACCAATATCTCAACCTAGGCAAGATGATGAAAGCCATCAACGAAGGCGTATCTGCAGCAGAAGCCGCAGACAAAGCAACGGGGACTTACGGTCGTTTTGACGAAGCCGTAACTACCATCAACCCACGCCAACAATAATTGCCACCAAGAGGAAAGAGATTATGAACACTCCAATTACTGAATCTGTACGTCGCACATTAGACGAAATGCAACTTTCTTCTCTGGAAGAGGCTTACCAATACTGTATGGATCGTGGTATCGACCCTAAAGCACTAGTGATGGACACTCAACCTATCGCGTTTGAAAGCGCTGCCGATGCCTACACGCTAGGCACTGCTTTGGCGATTTTCCGCGGAGCAAAAACAGCTGAAGAAGCTGCAAACATCATCGGTGAAGGCCTTCAAGCCTGCACAAAACCAGGCAGCATCGCAGAACAACGCCGAGTGGGTATCGGTCACGGTGCATTGGCGGCTCGTCTATTGAATGAAGAAAGTGGCTGTTTCGCTTTCCTTGCGGGCCATGAGTCATTCGCAGCGGCAGAAGGCGCTATCAAAATCGCATTGAACGTGAACAAGTCACGAAAAAATCCGTTGAAAGTTATCCTAAATGGCTTGGGTAAAGACGCCGCTTACCTAATCTCACGCATCAATGGTTTCACTTACGTACGCACTCAGTACAACTACCAAACTGGTGAGTTAGTGGAAGTAGAACGTCGCCGTTTCTCCCAAGGTCCACGTGGTGAGATCCTTTGCTACGGTGCAGACGATGTGCGTGAAGGCGTGGCTATCATGCATAAAGAACAAGTGGATGTGAGCATCACTGGTAACTCAACCAACCCGACTCGCTTCCAACACCCTGTAGCAGGCATCTACAAAGCAGAACGTAACCGTGAAGGCATGCCTTACTTCTCTGTGGCATCAGGTGGTGGTACTGGTCGTACTCTACACCCAGACAACGTGGCGGCAGGTCCTGCCTCTTACGGCATGACAGATACCATGGGTCGCATGCACGCCGATGCGCAATTCGCGGGTAGCTCTTCAGTACCAGCACACGTAGCGATGATGGGCTTCATCGGTATGGGCAACAATCCAATGGTAGGGGCAACGGTTGCACTTGCAGTAGAGGTCGGTGAGCTAAGCCTCTAAGTCGATTTATCGCTTTACTATCCAAAGTCAGTAAATCCAACAAACCCAGTGTAGGGGGAGTGACTTCGGCCCTCCCCTTATTTTTTTGCGATGCTCCCTTCTCCCACTTCACTGTGTCTCTGCCCAAAATCTGTCTGATAAGGCTTTTGCGACACATTTCTCATCAGACAAACATATCTCTAAAAAGACAAAAGGTATCCATCTACAGACTTTATCTATTTCCCCTCTTTAAACTCCCTAGCACTCTCATTATGATGACTGACAACTTAATTATTTCTTGTCAATGAACAGACGAGACACAAGACTCAACACATGGAGATCAACTATGGCTTTCTTCTCTCTAGCCTTTGGTACGGCAACTAAAAACCGCGACGGCAAAATCATCGAAGCGTTTTTCCCAAACCCAGTTCTTAACCCAAGCGAAGCGCTTGTTAACGCACTAGCAGCAGTAGCAGGTTACGAGCAAGGCAACCAAGCTATCGAGATCTCTGCAGCACAAAGCGCAGAACTGGCAGCAGCATTTGAAGCAAACGGCGATGCAGCAAACGCATCTTTCGCAGCAAAAGCAGCAGAATCAGCACAACCACTTGTACTGGTTATCCTTGCCACTGACGAGCAGCCACAAAGTGTTGCTGAAGGCTTCCTAAAACTTCAACTTATCTCTAACCGTCTAGTTAAGCCACACGGCACAGTACTAGACGGTATCTTCGGTCTACTGCACAACATCGCATGGACTAACGAAGGTCCAATCGATCTACCTGAACTAGCAGAGCGTCAAATTGAAGCTCGCCTAGCGGGTCGTGCACTAAGCGTAGATTGCGTAGACAAGTTCCCTAAAATGGTGGACTACGTAGTACCAACTGGCGTTCGTATCGCTGATACTTCTCGCGTACGTCTTGGCGCACACGTTGGCGAAGGCACAACAGTAATGCACGAAGGCTTCATCAACTTCAACGCAGGTACAACTGGCGTGAGCATGGTTGAAGGTCGTATCTCTGCTGGCGTAGTGGTTGGTAACGGCTCTGACATCGGCGGCGGCGCATCTATCATGGGTACGCTATCTGGCGGCGGTAAAGTTGTGGTTTCTATCGGTGAAAACTCGCTACTAGGCGCGAACGCAGGTCTTGGTTTCCCAATGGGTGACCGTTGTACTATCGAATCAGGTCTATACGTAACTGCTGGTTCTAAAGTACGCATGCTAGATTCTGCTGGCCAAGAAGTAGAAGTAGTGAAAGCACGCGATCTTGCAGGTGTTTCTGACCTACTGTTCCGTCGTAACTCTGTAACAGGTCAAATCGAGTGTCTTGCAAACAAGAGCGCGGTTGAACTGAACAGCGAACTGCATAAAAACAACTAATTCATTCGTGAATTAGCCCTACGAAAAATCCCCCAGCAGGAAACTGTTGGGGGATTTTTTAGCTTACAGCAAAATGCGTGATTACTGATTTAAAAAGCTGACCGCTTTATCTGGGAAATCAGTAAACAAACCATCCACTTTTACTTGGTTGTAGTACACATCCATCATGCCTTCAAAGCTGTCAGTGTACGCTGGAATGCGTCCTGGATCGGCGCGGAACGTGTATGGATGCACTTGCAAGCCAGCGTCTTTTGCAGCCTTCATCAACGGCTTGATGATGATATTGTCTTTGGTTGACTTATCATCCACCAGCATCGGCTTCCAAGGTCCAATTCCTTCCGCGTAACTCGCTACTTTCTTCATTCCGTCGGCTTCGAACATCCAGTCATAACTGTATGGTGTTGCCTTGTCGCCTTTGTACACCATAGTTTCGTTCCAGTCCGTGTAAGCCATAAGCTGAACGAGCTTTAAGTCCATGTCCATTGCAGGCATGAGTTCACTGTTGATGCGTTGAAGTTCATTCGCATCAAAACACTGAAGGTAGACTTTGTCGTCTTGAGAGCCGTAACCGTACTGCTTCAAGACTTTAAGTACTGCTTTAGAAATGTCCTTACCTTCATGACGATGGAACCAAGGCGCTTTAATTTCTGGGTAAATACCGATGTCATAACCCAGCGTTTTGTTTAAGCCTTGGATCAGCTCAATCTCTTCAGCAAACGTCGGCACGGTGAAGTCAGATTTCCACATAGGGAATCGGGTTGGATAGCCCGCTACTTTGTTGCCTTTCTCATCGATGTTGAACCCTTCGGTAACTCGCAAGGATTTGATTTCCGCCAGAGTGAAATCAATCGCGTAATAACGACCATCTTTACGTGCACGATCAGGAAAACGCTCCGCAACATCCGTTACGCGATCGAGATAATGGTCATGCAACACGACCAACTGGTCGTCTTTCGTCATTACCACATCTTGCTCTATGTAGTCAGGTTTCATTGCGTAAGCAAGTGCTTTGGCTTCTAGCGTGTGCTCAGGCAAGTAGCCCGATGCGCCACGGTGCGCAATGACAAGCGGCTTCGCAATCGCACCAGCAGAGAGGCTAAGTGCTAAAAAAGTAAGACATACTGACTTTGTTTTCATTGTTATTTCCTTGATAAAGCGAAGAGGCAGTATTCCACTGCCTCTTTAAATAAATATTACGCTAGCGCTTCCTTCTCGCGCTCTTTTTGCTCGTGGTGCGCACGTTCACCTAAGAAGGCGTACATCAAACACACGATAGAAGTAATACAAGAACCCACTAAGATGATAAAGCCACCATCCCAGCCAAAGTGGTCTACGGTGTAGCCCAAAATCGCGTTTGCGGCAACTGCCCCACCCAGGTATCCAAACAAACCAGTAAGACCAGCGGCAGTACCTGCGGCTTTCTTCGGAGCGAGTTCAAGTGCGTACAAACCGATCAGCATAACCGGACCATAGATTAGGAAGCCAATTGCAATAAGCGCCATCATATCTACTGTTGGGTTGCCCGCAGGGTTAAACCAATAAACCATCACTGCAACTGTCACTAGCACCATAAATAAGATACCAGCAGGTGCACGACGACCTTTGAACAATTTGTCAGAGATCCAACCACACAATAGTGTTCCTGGAATGCCAGCCCATTCGTATAAGAAATAAGCCCATGACGATTTATCTACCGAGAAATCCTTCGCTTCTTTTAGGTAAACAGGTGCCCAGTCCAGTACGCCGTAACGAATTAGGTAAACAAATGCGTTTGCAATTGCAATCGACCAAAGAAGTTTGTTGTTGAAGACGTATTTGAAGAAGATTTCCTTCGCTGTCATTTCTTGTTCATGGGACTTGTCATAGTCATCTGGGTAATCGTCTTTGTATTCTTCAATAGGAGGCAGACCACAAGACTGAGGGGTATCGCGAACCGTCATCCAAACAAACACAGCAACCAACGTGGCGAAAAATGCAGGAACATAAAATGCAGTGCGCCAATCATCGTTAAATGCCCACAGGCCAAGAATAAATAGTGGACCAATCAAGCCACCACCCACGTTGTGCGCCACGTTCCAAACCGAAACGATCTCACCACGCTCTTTACGTGACCACCAGTGCACCATGGTTCGGCCACAAGCAGGCCACCCCATCCCTTGGAACCAACCGTTTAAGAAAAGCAAAATGAACATCGCAGTGACGCTACCAGTCGCCCATGGCATAAAGCCAAAGCAAAACATCACTAATGCAGACATCAATAGGCCGCCACTAAGGAAATAGCGAGGGTTGGAGCGGTCTGAAACGCTGCCCATTAGAAACTTAGAGAGACCATATGCAATGGAAACAGCTGCCAAGGCGACACCTAAGTCTCCGCGGCTAAAGCCTTGCTCGATAAGATAAGGCATCGCCAAACTGAAGTTTTTACGAACTAGATAGTAACCGGCGTAGCCAACAAAGATACCGATAAAGAGTTGCCAACGGAGGCGAGAGTAGGTGCTATCGATGCTGCCAGGGGACAGACGATCAATGTGCGCCTTAGGTTTGAATATTCCAAACATAGGAACCTCATTATTTTGTATGCGATGGTAAAAACACAAAAGGAGCGAACGAAACAAAATAAATCTTCGTTCGAAAGTTCATGAATTGTATGGAGTTAGGATTTTATTTCTGTGACAAATGTTGCACATGGATTAAATATAAGTAAATACAGTAAATTATATGAGCATTAATTAGATCATCGTTCAACTTTACTCAAGATTCGTTAATATTAAACTGATGTTCAAACCTCTCACTTGAGCATTCCAATTCGAAACCTTTGAAACAAAGGCTCGAATTAGAACATAAACTAACCGTAAAAAGGGCGATTTACGCCTGCCCTACTCGCTCCGAACCAACTAATAACTAAAAAGCTGAAAAACGATCACGTTTAGCATCAAACGAAATAAAAAAAACAATTTTTATTTGAATACAAGCCGAAGCAATGATTCACAAACACAAGACATTAACAGCGTTTATTCTCTTCTCAACTCATCCTATTGGTACCAATGGGATGACGATTTTTTCTAAAAGTCCAAACATGACAGCGTATTTTTTATATCACTGCTATCCCTTGATACATTTGACATTCCGCTACTCCTTTAGGGTTAATTGCTACACAAGTTCTGTGCAATAAGTCTCCAAGCACGTAGCAGCTTCACAAAACTCCTCTTACCAGTTGTGCATTCTTTTTCACATCGGTAATTTGAGCGCTCTCAACACTGGCCTCGTGACAAATAAATTATTTTCGTTGTGTTCTTTTCCGGTTAAAAGATGCGCCATTTAACAAAAACGAAGACTTTGATTAACAAATTTATGCTCAAACGCTCACTTTTAACGCTCGTTTGTTTTCGTAAACGTTTATATATGCACAATAGTATCGTGCTAGACAGGCAAAAATGATCAAAGGACTTTTAACATGACAACGAACAAACACCCCTCTCTGCTTGGAGAATGTTTGGCCGAGTTTATCGGTACAGGACTACTTATTTTCTTCGGCGTAGGCTGTGTTGCAGCCTTAGTTCTAACAGGCGCATCATTTGGACAATGGGAAATCAGTATTGTATGGGGCTTCGGTGTCGCCATCGCTATTTACTGTACGGCTGGCGTCTCTGGTGCACACATCAACCCTGCCGTTACCATCGCACTTGCTATGTTCCATGGTTTTGATAAGGCGAAAGTGGTGCCATACATTATCGCTCAAATGCTTGGGGCATTCTGTTCTGCTGCATTGGTATACAGCTTATACAGCAACCTTTTCACCGACTACGAAATCGCTCATAACTTCGTTCGCAGCAGCCAAGATGCACTAGCAACTGCTGGTATCTTCTCAACCTATCCGCATGCCTCCCTCTCTTTCTTTGGTGCTTTTGCTGTGGAATTCGTTATCACTGCTGTGCTGATGTTTGCGATTCTGGCTCTGGGCGATGAAAATAACGGCGCGGCACGTGGCGCAATGAACCCTCTATTGATCGGTATTTTGATTGCCGTCATCGGTGGTTCACTTGGCCCACTAACAGGCTTTGCGATGAACCCTGCTCGTGACTTTGGACCAAAGCTGTTCGCTTACTTCGCTGGTTGGGATTACGCTCTGACAGGTGCTAAAGACATTCCTTACTTTATCGTGCCTTTACTTGCTCCGATTGCAGGTGCGTGTTTTGGTGGTTGGTTGTATCCAAAAGCGATTGCCGCTTACCTTCCACAACAAGGTCACGGTTGCACGATTCCAAACCAATGTGAGACGGAAGAAGAAACAGAAGAAGCTAGAGCTTAAAACTGACGTAACTCGAACATTTACTAAAATATAAATAACGAAACAAAAGGATTCTTACCATGACTGAGCAAAAATACATTGTTGCCCTAGACCAAGGTACAACAAGCTCTCGCGCAGTGATTCTTGATCATGATGCGAACATCGTAAGCGTCGCGCAACGCGAATTTACTCAGATTTATCCAGAAGCTGGTTGGGTTGAACATGATCCAATGGAGATCTGGGCAACACAAAGCTCTACCTTAGTAGAAGCTCTAGCTAAGTCTGGCATCCGTAGCGACCAATTAGCGGCTATCGGTATTACTAACCAGCGTGAAACGACTATCGTCTGGAACAAAGAAACAGGTAAACCCGTTTACAATGCGATTGTATGGCAATGTCGCCGTACTGCTGATATCTGTGAAGATTTAAAAGCACGCGGTCTCGAAAACTATGTACGTGACAACACTGGTTTGGTGCTTGACCCTTACTTCTCCGGTACCAAAGTTAAATGGATTCTGGACAATGTTGAAGGCGCACGAGAAGACGCAGAAGCAGGTAAGCTGCTGTTTGGTACTGTCGATACTTGGTTAGTTTGGAAGATGACTCAAGGTCGCGTTCACGTAACCGACTACACTAACGCATCGCGTACCATGCTGTTTAACATCAACGATCTATGTTGGGATCAAAAAATGTTAGATGAGCTTGGCATCCCAGCATCTATGATGCCAGAAGTGAAGCGCTCATCGGAAATTTACGGTAAAACCAACATCGGTGGTAAAGGCGGTACTCGTATTCCTATTTCTGGAATCGCAGGTGACCAACAAGCGGCGCTTTACGGCCAAATGTGTGTTGAAGCGGGTCAAGCGAAAAACACTTACGGTACGGGTTGTTTCTTGCTAATGAATACTGGCCAAGAAAAAGTCACTTCGACACATGGCCTTCTAACTACTTTGGCTTGTGGTCCTGCAGGCGAACCAGCTTATGCACTTGAAGGCGCCGTATTCATGGGTGGAGCTTCTATCCAATGGCTACGCGATGAATTGAAAATCCTAAACGGTGCAGAAGACTCTGAATACTTCGCGACAAAAGTGGATACATCAAACGGCGTTTATGTCGTGCCTGCATTTACTGGTTTAGGCGCTCCATACTGGGATGCCTACGCACGTGGCACGATTGTCGGCCTTACTCGCGGTGTGAATTCAAACCATATCATCCGTGCAACATTGGAAGGCATCGCTTATCAAACTCGTGACGTACTGGATGCGATGCAAGCTGACTCAGGCATTAAGCTTGCGAACCTTCGCGTCGATGGTGGTGCAGTAGCGAACAACTTCCTAATGCAATTCCAATCCGATGTATTGAACACAGAAGTACACCGCCCTCAAGTAACTGAGGTTACCGCTCTTGGTGCAGCCTACCTTGCCGGCCTTGCAGTTGGTTACTGGGATAGCATTGATGAGTTGCAGAATAAAGCGGTACTTGATCGCACCTTTGAGCCACACGATGATGAAGAAAAACGCAATCGTCGTTACAAGGGCTGGAAACGTGCAGTGAAATGTGCACAAACCTGGTCTGAACTTCACGACGAAGAAGATTAATCTCATCTCCATAAGAAAAAAAGAGCGCCATTTGTGCGCTCTTTTTGCGCTTTATCCCCGATTCCTGAACTCGCTTACTTCTCACAACGAGCAAATTCGAGCACAATAGAGCTTCGAATTTGAAGCATTGGCCGTTACCAATGCACAAGGGAGTGGTAAGTGAAGCAAATACCTCGACACCAGCAGATTGTTGAGCTGGTGAAAAAACAAGGCTATGTCAGCACGGATGAGTTAGTAGAAAGATTCAATGTCAGCCCACAAACCATCCGACGCGATCTCAATGAACTCGCCGATGACAACAAAATTCGTCGTTATCACGGTGGAGCCACTATTCCTCTCAGTTCTGAAAACACATCTTACAACACGCGTAAAGCGCTCAACTTCAATGAAAAAGATGTCATTGCAGACGAGGTAGTCAAACACATTCCAGATGGTGCCACACTATTCATCGATATCGGCACCACACCAGAAGCAGTTGCGCGAGCGCTCAATAAAAACCATAAACAGTTGCGTGTTGTCACCAACAACATCAATGTTGCGACCATTCTTTTCCCTAACCCTGAAATCAAAGTCATCTTAGCGGGTGGAGAAGTCCGCAGCAGAGACGGCGGTATTGTTGGCGAGGCTACCCTCGATTTCGTTAAACAGTTCCGTCTCGACTTTGGTATTCTCGGCATTAGCGGTATCGACTTCGATGGCTCGCTATTAGACTTTGATTACCACGAAGTCCGGGTCAAACAAGCGATCATTGACAATAGCCGTAGTGTATTTCTTGCCGTAGACCACACCAAGTTCGGGCGCAATGCTATGGTGAAACTAGGCAATATTGCACAGCTCAACATGATCTTTACCAATAAGCAGCCACCAGAAGAAATCTTGTCAATTTTGAAGGAAGCTTCTATCCCACTTGAAGTGGTTGAAGCTAACGAATCAAACTCCGAAAACGAGTAACGTCAATCGTATAACTCCCCCTCAAATGACCTCTGTCTTAATTAGACAGAGGTTTTTTTTGTGTCTAAATCACACAAAACGCTCACAAACGAAAATAATAGATGATCACAAACGAAACCTGAGCTAGGATTACATTATGTTCTAAAATGCTCGTTCGCTCACCAAGAGGTCAAATTTATGAGTATACAAAATAATGCTTCCACTACTAGCTCATCCACTACCTTAGACTTGATCGTAATCGGTGGCGGCATTAACGGAGCTGGTATTGCAGCAGACGCAGCTGGCCGAGGTTTGAGTGTTGGCTTATATGAAGCACATGACTTCGCATCTGCGACTTCTTCAGCAAGTTCTAAACTGATACACGGCGGTTTACGCTACCTTGAACACTACGAGTTTCGTTTAGTTTCGGAAGCGCTCGCAGAGCGTGAGGTTATTCTTCGTAAAGCACCACACGTCGCATTACCAATGCGTTTCCGTTTACCGCATCGCCCATTCCTACGCCCAGCTTGGATGATTCGTTGTGGCCTTTTCCTTTACGATAACTTGGGTAAACGTACGACGCTGCAAGGCAGTAAAACCGTCAACCTTGCGAAATCTGGCTTGCTAAAACCAGAGATGAAAACGGGTTTCGAATACTCTGACTGTTGGGTTGATGATGCACGTTTAGTATTACTGAACGTTCTTGCGGCTCGCGAAAACCATGCTGAAGTGCGTAACTACTGCCGCGTGGAAAAAGCACACCGTGAAGGTGGTATCTGGCATGTTACTATTCACGATGTGATGACAGACCAACGTTTCGAACGTAAAGCGAAAGCGTTAGTCAATGCTGCGGGGCCTTGGGTAAAACAGTTCTTTGATGATGGATTAGAGCAAGCCTCTCCTCGTAACATTCGCTTAATCAAAGGCTCGCACATCGTTGTTCCTCGTATCCACAACGAACCGCAAGCCTACATTCTTCAAAACAAAGACAATCGCATCGTATTTATGATTCCTTACTTAGATAAGTTCTCAATCATTGGTACAACAGATGTGGAATACAAAGGTGACCCACGTGAAGTGTCGATCTCAGATGACGAAGTCGATTACCTCATTGATATCGTAAACCAACACTTTGTCCACCAGTTGACTCGCGAAGATGTAGTTTGGACATACAGCGGTGTTCGTCCTTTATGTGACGATGAATCTGACTCTCCGCAAGCAATCACACGAGACTACACGCTAGAGCTCGATGCGGAATACGACCATGCACCTCTGCTTTCTGTTTTTGGTGGTAAGTTAACGACCTACCGTAAGTTAGGTGAAGCAGCAATGAAGAAACTTGCTCCGTTCCTACCTGAAATGGGTAAAGACTGGACGGCCAACCAAACCCTTCCTGGTGGTAACTTCAGCTGTAGTCGTGAACAATTAGCGAAACAAATTCATGCTAAATACACTTGGGCGCCAGAAGCATTGATTCTTCGTTATGTCACTCAGTTTGGTACCCAAACGTGGAACTTAATGGAAGGTACAACAAGTGAAGCTGACTTAGGACAAACGTTCTCGACACAAGCCGGTGGTGTTTACCAACGTGAGATCGATTACTTAATGAACCATGAAATGGCAATGACCGATGAAGACATTTTATGGCGCCGTACTAAGCTTGGTCTTTACATGAACGAGGAAGAAAAACAGGCCTTAACGGACTATTTAAAGAAAAAGCTACAACAGAAAGTGGTTAATCTTTCTCAAGTTGGCTAACAGCTCCCCTCCCTCCCCCCACAATAAAGCCTGCTTAGTTGCAGGCTTTTTGTTTTGTTGTTTAAGCACAACACCTTGGTGCGCTCCACTCGATTGCAAATAAGAACAACTATTCATAGACATTTGGCATTAAATACAATCATACTCATTTGAAAAATAATGCATCAATGACTTCAGAGTACCGTACTCAGAGCATTGCCTCTCTATGGCAATGCAATTCTCGCGAAAGAAGTATCTTGAGGTTATTTTGGTATCGGCTCAAACAAGGAAAAGAAAATGGGTTTTATGATTGAACATTGGGACTTCTCAACCCCAGAAGCAACTCAACAATCCACCACGGCAGAGCAAATTCAAGCTAAGCATTGGTACCATTGCGAACGGCTGCATCCTGATATTCGTGGTTGGCTGGAGCAAAACCAAGTACCTCGAGCTACGGTTGATCATCTATTAGCCGACGAAAGTCGACCATCTTTCCATCCTTTGGATGACGAGAACTTCATGTTGATTTTACGAGGCGTCAATATGAACGGCAATGCATCACCAGAAGATATGCTTAGTATTCGAATTCTCTACTTTCAAGGCGCACTCATTTCAACTCGTAAAATTCCATCACGCGCGATCATGGAGATTCGCCAAGCATTAGCGGAACACAAAGGCCCAAAAAGTCTTGCCAGTTTACTTCATCAGATCATTGAAGGATTAAACAGTAAAATAGACATTTACCTTGATACGATTGAAGAAACACTAAACCAGTTCGACGTGAATGATGAGTCGACGTACAAACATATGGCGACTCAAAAAGCACTGATTTCTATCAAGCGTTTTATTCGCCCTCAGCAGTACGCTATCCGTGATCTTGTGGAGTCAGAATCAGAATTGATTGCTTTGAGACCTCATCAATATCGCTTCGCACACAATAATATTACGCGCATAAATGAAACACTTGAGTTTTATCTTGGAGAAGTGGCGCTTTTCCAAGAAGAGATCAAACATCATCGTGATGAGAAAACCAATAAAAACAGTTACCTGTTTACTTTGGTAGCAACGATTTTTCTACCAACCAGCTTCTTAACAGGTTTACTCGGTATCAATGTTGGTGGAATGCCAGGCGTGGAATCCACCATGGCATTCACCTGGTTCTGCATCGCCTTAATTGTCATTTTTGGTCTAGAGTGGTGGCTATTTAAACGCTTGGGGCTCACGAATAAAGCGGACGACGAAGACGAATAAACACTAAACCTATAAAGAACAAAAACCAAAAGAGGAGCACGCGGCTCCTCTTTTCTCTACTCACATTAGAATCTTATCCGGGGTGACCATCCACACGAGGGGTCACAAGCATCACACCAAAGCGCCACACAAATAGCCCAAACGCAACAATCCATAATCCCCCGCTGATATCAATCCACAGTATCATGTTCGCTGGATCAAAGATCACGGCGAAACTGCGAACCAAAGCTGCCGCGGTAATTGCTGCAAACGCAAGGCTCATGTTTGGCCCTTTGTAGATCATGCGACCAGTATGTCCCATCGTCACCCGTGTAATCATCGCTAAAATCAAACCGCCTAACGCACCTATCGCAAACAGGTGAATGAGGTTATGGCTGGCAAATGCATCTCCCCAGACGCCTCGCAAAATTAAGCTTAGTGGTAAACACAAATACGCAGCATGCAGCGACCACACTAAAGGCTCGCTCAGGGTTAACCAAGGTTTCCAGCGAACAAAACGCACCAACTGAGCAACACCTGCAAATAGCATCAAAGGACTACCTAGTTCTGCAAACGTCACAGGGAAAAAGCTCAGCACAAATAGCATTACCAATGGCAAGTTCGCGAACCACTCTAACCAAGCCAATGGTTGCGCTTTTTCGAAATTAAATCGACGCGCAGTAAAAAATGGAATCACACGTCCGCCCATCACTGACAACAGCAAGGTAAACCACCACAGCATTGCTTGCCACACCGCTGAAGAGCTAAAGGGCGGCATACCTTTTATCGTTGCGTAGCTTGCAAAGTTCGCAAAGATGGCTAAAAGAAACAGTGGAACGAAAAACAAATTACGCCAACCTTTGGCTCGATACACACGAATGCCCACCTCATAGGCGACAAACAGTAAAAATACCGCTTCGATACTGCTGGTTAACCATAACGGTGCTGGTGTCCAAAGCAATATGCGGGGCACTAACCACAAGCCAAATAAAGCCAGAAGCATGTAATGCTTGGTACCATTAATGCCAGTCCAGTTTTGTACCGCGGTCAGTACAAAGCCAACTACAATGGCCATCGAAAAACCGAACAACATTTCATGTACGTGCCACCACAATGCAGGCACGGCTAATGCGTTTGGCTGTCCGCCTTGGAACATCCACACCCACAACGCAATCGCAACAATGGCGTAAATCGACCCAAACAGAAAAAACGGCCGAAAGCCTAATCGCAGCCATGCGGGGATTTTTTCTTCTACTTTTTTATCGGTGATATTCAGCATTATCTTGCCCTCAAGCGTCTCTCGATGCTGGTTAACTCAACTACATATTGATGCTACCATAAACATGTATAAAAAATACATGTTTATAATTAAGATTATACTTAAGAGGTAAAGTTGTGCTTCAGATGCGGGTTAGGTATAAACATGAGAGGCACAACTATCAGTTAAGGGATGCAACGACAATGTACATATTTGGCTATGGCAGTTTGATTAATTCTGCGTCGCGTAAGTTAACCGGACAAACGGGAGAAGCCATTCCCGTCATAGCACATGGGTTGGTTCGCTACTGGGGGAAGATTGACGACAGCTACAGCCTCTCTCCATTAGTGGTGAACCAAGGCGATGGACAGGTTAATGGCGTTTTACTCGAAGTAAATGAAGAAGCGCTCGCAGAATTCGACCGCCGTGAGCGAGGTTATCATCGTATTCAACTTCAGCCAGATCAAATCGAAACAGATGCGAGTTTTAACCAAGAACATGACATTTGGGTTTACGTAAAAGACGAGCCACTACCACCATGCGAAAAGAGCCCAATCATGCAAAGTTATGTTGATACCGTACTGGCAGGTTGCTTGGAAGTTTCCCACGCGTTTGCAGAGCATTTTGTGCGTCACACCATTGGCTGGCAACACGCGAAAGAAAATGACCGCCACCAACCCAAATATGGCAACCTTGCAGGCGTACAAGATCACCATTATGAGTTGATTGATAATCTAATAAAAAAAGGAGCCTAACGGCTCCTTTTTAGTATCTATGTTTTGCTTACGCGAGCTTAAAACTTGTAATCAACACCAACGTACAGGCTGTCAAAATCAAAATCTTCGCTGCCACCGTTTTCGGCATCAATACTTACCGAAGAAGCACGGTAGCCACCAGATACAACCAAACCTGAAGCGAACTCATAACCAGCCTCAACACCGTAGTTAAAGCCTACATCACGACCATCATCGGTAACAGTGCTAGATGATTTCACTTCATAAGAAACACTCATTACACCAAGGCCAGCAATCGCACCAACATAGAAGCCTGTACCTGCAAATTGGTATTTAGGCTTCGCATTGAAATTGAACGCAGAAGCATCAACACTAAATTTAACCGGCCACCCCATGTAAGAAAATGTTTCTTCAAAGTCGCCAAAGTATATGTACTCACCTTCAAAAGCTAGTTTGAAGTTTTCTGAATATTGAAGCTCTTTACCTACAGCAAGGCTAAGACCTGTCGCAGAAAGATCTTTTGACAAGCTTTTAACTTTAAGATCTGAATTTACCAAATCAGCACCAACATACCAGTTACCTTTTGCTTGAACTGATGCTGAAGCAACCACTGCACCTAAAGCCAATAATGGCAATACTTTTTTCATTATAATTTCCTAATTTTTCATACTGTTAGACAGCTTTTAAAAGCGCGGAGATTATAAATAGAGTTGAATACTTTCCTATTGATTTGTTTATAAAATGAGACACAAAACATAAACATGAACAATAAAACGTTTGCTTGATTAAACTCTAAACAGCTCGAGTCCTATTAAGTACTAGAGTTACCACAAGTAGCAAGTTTCCAAACCAGTCGCGTTTTTCAGTATTTTTACAGCAATATAATCCTTACGTTTACGGCTTTATTTATTACTCAATAGAGTCTATTTCATGAAAACAATTTGGCTTGATATGATGATTTAAAGTGTTTAGGACTGTCTTACTAAAGGTTTGTGCATATCTAAGTAGCTGTTTAAAATAGTCAGATTATTGAGCTCACACTTGGGCAGTGCCAACGGGAAATTTACATGGCAAAGCTAAAAGATATCGCCATTGAAGCAGGCGTCTCACTTGCAACCGTATCGCGGGTTTTGAACAACGACCCAACGTTGAGCGTTAAAGAAGAAACCAAATACCGCATTTTGGAAATTGCAGAAAAACTGGAGTACCGCACCAGTAGCTCGAAGAAAGGCATCAAAGAAGCTAAGCAAAAACATCACTTTTTAGCCTTATATAACTACAAACAAGAAACAGAGGTGAATGACCCTTACTACTTATCAATTCGTCATGGGATTGAAACGCAATGCGACAAATTAGGTATTACGCTAACCAATTGCTATAACAGTGAAATTGATGTTGAAACGAAAAAGATAACAGGTGTCCTTTTAGTCGGAAATGTCGACCAAAAGGTAGTAGATAAATTACCTAAACGTCTAGCCGATAGCATTTGCTACATAAACTTTTCAGATCCAACCTGCCCTTATGATTGCGTTGATGTCGACCTTATTCGAATCAGTAGGCAAGTAGTTGATTTCTTTGTACAACGAGGCCACCGCCGCATCGGTTATATTGGCGGTCAAGACAAGCACGACGCAGCTGACACTCGTGAAAATGTGTTTTTGGACTATGGCTATCTAAAAGGCGTGGTCGCAGAACATGATATACACTATTGTGCCTGCTCTAGTTTGTCCGGTTATAACTTAGCGAAAGAGATGCTAGCCAAAGGTGACTTCCCGAAAGCAGTATTCATTGATTCAGACTCCATCGCGATTGGCATAGTACGTGCAATCCATGAATTTGGCTTAAAGATACCAGAGGATATTACGCTGATTAGTATGAATGATATTCCTACTGCTCGCTTTACCTTTCCGCCGTTGTCTACAATTCGTATTCACTCTGAGTTGATGGGAACTCAGGGAGTGAACTTACTGGTGGAAAAATACCGAGATGGACGCTTACAACCTCTTTATGTATACGTGCAAACAGAGCTTAAACTACGTGGTACAACTCAATGATACCTTTTCCATTAATCTCTTTTATGAATTAAATCTGAAACATCCCCCCCTTACCAAAGACATTCATTTTGCACAATCAGTACTGTTTCGGTGTAACGCCGATAGCTCAGCGGGTAGTAAGGAGTTCAACAACAAATAACTCTAAGCACCATGAGTGCCCCAAATGTTTATCATTTAGAGGTGATGGTCGAAGAAACCAACTCGCGTAGCCAAATGCCTTTGTCTTCATTGTTTCGGCTGGAATGCCACAGCATAGCAATATCAAAATCCGCAACGGCGATCGGCGGCTTAACGGTAACGAGATCGTCCGAAAAGCCCTCCGCCAATGCCATTTTTTCTGGCACGATGGCAATGAGATCGCGTTTTTTCAATAGATGCCGAATAGTGAGAAAGTTGCGCGACGCCACGGTGACTTTGCGGCTCAAGCCATGTTCTGCAAGCTTTTGGTCTACTTGTGTCTTTAAGCTCCCATCGGGACTTACCAGAGCTTGCTCTATGTTCGCGAACGCTTCCAGAGACAGCTGTGTTTCCCCTTGCAATACCTGTTTATCACACATGCACACGTGCTTTTCGGTGTACAAGTACAAGCTCTCAAAGTTGTCATCCAACACCGGCATGCTGCCAATAATGACATCGAGCTTTTCATGCTCAGTTAATGCCACGTAGTTGCTACGATTGACGTTAATAAAACTGATCTGCGCCTCTGGGGCGCGCTGGCGTATTTCGTCATAAAGCCTAGGAGCAAAGATAAACTCGGCATAATCCGTTAACCCGATGCGACATACACCCGCGTAATTTTCAGGTTGGAAGGCAGACTTAGTGAGCAAGTCTTTGGCGATAGAATCCAACAAGTGATGCACAGTTGGCGCGATGTGGTGAGCGTGCTCGGTGGGCTCCATCTTGTGCCCTTTTCGCTCAAAAAGCGGGTCGTCAAACAACAACCTTAAACGAGACAAACTATGACTCATCGCCGACTGGCTAACGTAACTTTTCTCTGCCGCGACGCTAACGCTTCGATAGCGATACAAGTAGGAAAACGTCACCAATAAGTTCAAGTCAATGTTGCGCCACTGAATGTCCTCTTTCACTCCAACATCCTCATCCCATTTCATTCATAGATGAAATTAAAATCATCAATTTGAGTCATTTTAGAGCATTCGATAAATTAGCAACAATGCTTTTTAGATAAACAGGCTCGACATGTTCACCATATTCAAAACTTTTTTCTGGCTGGGTTGGTTCAGCTTCGGCGGCCCGGCGGCTCATATTGGTTATTTTCGCCAAACATTTGTTGAGAAACTGAAATGGCTTGATGACAGCGAGTACGCGCAAATTGTCGCGCTCAGTCAGTTTTTGCCGGGACCGGGCTCAAGCCAAGTTGGCTTTGCTTTAGGCTATAAACGTGGCGGTTTAGGTGGCGCATGCGCAGCATTTGTCGGATTCACGCTTCCTTCAGTGGTCATCATGTTGGCGCTGGCGATAGTGAGCAGCCAAATCACCGACACCGCAGTGTTCCAAAACATCGTTCACGGCCTAAAACTGCTCGCAGTCGTCGTCGTGGCGGATGCGACTTGGGGCATGTACAAAAACTTCTGCCAAAGTAAACTGACCGCGGGTTTGTGCGTCGCGACTGCGATTGCGTTGCTGGTGGCACCAAGCATCATGACGCAAATGTTCGTGTTGATCGCAGCAGGTTTTGTCGGAATGCGGTATCTGAAGAAAGACTCCGCGCCATCAGCCGAGTCGTTTAAACCGTCTATCGCGCCATTGGCTCTATTTGCGATGCTTTTACTCGGCTTACCGTTAGTGGCTCATACGTTACCTTTACTTGGGCTGTTTAGTGATTTTTTCCAAGCTGGTAGCTTAGTGTTTGGTGGCGGTCATGTGGTTCTGCCGCTTCTGCAAAACATTGTTGGCGACCAGCTCAGCCAAGATGCATTTTTAACAGGCTACGCCGCTGCACAAGCTGTACCAGGGCCAATGTTCACCTTTGCGACTTTT
The DNA here is from genome assembly GCF_033344235.1 of Vibrio sp. Vb1554. NCBI lineage: Bacteria > Pseudomonadati > Pseudomonadota > Gammaproteobacteria > Vibrionales > Vibrionaceae > Vibrio > Vibrio sp. Vb1554. The sequence goes on from NZ_JAWPOJ010000014.1 coordinate 105,573, forward strand.
ATCGGTTATGAGCTTTCGGATACGCCAATTTTAGGTGCGCTGATCGCAACGCTTGGCGTATTCCTCCCAGGGTTTCTTTTACTACTTGGCGTTCTTAAGAACTGGCAAGCACTGGCAGGAAAACCGCTGGTCTCCGGCGCCATCAACGGTGTAAATGCCTCGGTAGTAGGGTTACTACTCGCGGCACTTTACCAGCCAGTATTTAGCAGCGCAGTTGTTGCTCCCATCGACATGGCGTTAGTGGTTGCAGGTTTTTATCTACACAAAAAGCTCAACCTTTCGGTTCTGTGGATGATCGTGTTTTTTGTGGCGGCAGGCCTTGTCACGGGCATGATGTAGCCTGCTGATACGCCAACTATTGAATCCAGATAAACCACGGGTACTCAAATACGAGTGCCCTTGCTTAGATTAGATAGTGAAAACGGAACAGACCCCGATAAAAAGAGCATCACAAATTATGACTTAATTTCTCTCGGTTAAGCCATTGTTCATTCTTACCAACTTAACTGCATCATGACGAGAATGGACATCGAGTTTTTTGTACAACTTGTATATATGGCTTTTCACTGTACTTTCAGATAAAAAAAGTCTTGAAGCAATTTGTTGATTTGAAATGCCGTACACAAGTAGCTCTAGAATCTGTTTTTCTCTGCATGTTAACTCATCATGCTGCTGTTCTTCGGACAAATTTGCATGCCGATAATTGAGGACTAACTTCTCTAGGTACATTCTTGGTAGCCACAACCCACCTTTCAGTACGTATTCCGCGCCATCACATATATGTGTCACTGATGCACTTCGGAGCAAAATTCCTTTTAACAACTTCCAATGCAGTAAGTCCGTTTGTACTTTTTCACAAGGGACGTTGTGAAGCATAAAGGACCACCCAAATAGATCAAAATCTGGTAACTTTCCTTGTACTTCAAGCTGACGCATAAAATCGTAATCAATAAACATCAAATCGATACTGAGTGAGTGACTTCTGAACACCACTTCATCTGGTTGCATTATCTTTACATCGACATCATGAATGGAAGACAGCTGTTTTTTTATTAAGTTACTTTGTAAATTACTCTCAGCTAGCAGTATCAAGTGCTTCTTTTCCATAGTCCCACCACATTAACTTACCTGTTTCACCAACCCCCGTTAGAAAATTAATTGGAGGCAGCAAAGAGAATTTATCTTCATTTTAAGTAGAAAATATAGCACTTCAGAATGATATCGCATTGCTTTTCAGCACCGAAAAAGACTTAAAAAGTATGAACCTGTTGTGTTTTTATCCATACTTTTCAACCTGTGTTAGCATAAGGATATGATTTATAATATTAAATAATAAAGATAATAATTGGATAAAATGCCATTTATAAAAAATGGATGACTGCTCCGCTCAGTGCAATAGAACAAATTACTTCTTTATATTGGCTTCATTTCATACTTGATGAGTACTTAAAGTAAATACAAAAAATAACATTATGATTATGTTATTTTTTTCTTTAATACTTTAAATAGACGTACCTAAATACTCCCTTCCAGCCTGAATCATTCTCAATAATGAGAACAGCTTTCACTGATCCTTTCTTATAATTTCATCGCTTCCCACAACATTTGAAGGAAGCAGCAAGAAGTTAAGTGCAGTCATTTTTAATCAGGAATAACAGGAAATGGAGTAATCGTTATGACTCTAAACAAAACAGGGCTTGCTTTAGCAATGTCAGCAATTTTATTTAGTGGCTCTCTAATCGCGAATGAGATCGATGATGGAGACGACAACATGCAATGGACTGACAGCGCTAATACCGATATCGGTTTATCTGGCAGCTTCAATGATAACAGTGACAATAGCGCATCTCTCGGTGTTGGTGATAGCTTCAACGACAACAGCGATAATAGTGCGTCACTAGGTATTGGTCATAGCTTCAACGACAACAGCGACACTGACAACAGTGCAACTCTTGGTGTTGATGACAGCTTTAATAACAACAGCGACAACTCAAACTCGAGCACTAACACAGCTCAAAGCCACAACGACAATAGTACGTCTAACGCTAACGACAACAGTACCAGTGCTGATCTTGATGTGAGCCTAAATAGTGATAGTAGTGACTCAAGTACTAACACAAATAGAAGCCACAACGACAACAGCGACTCTAGTACTACTGTAAGACGTAGCAACAACGACAACAGTGACTCTAGTATCAACAGTAGCTTTAACGATAACAGCGATAATCGTAATCAAAGCGACAACCGTAACCAGAGTGATAACCGTAGCTACGCTGATTCAAGCACAACAAACTCGAACAGCTTTAACGACAATAGTAACTATCAAAGTGACTCGAGCTCAACAAATGTTGATAGCTTCAATCAAGTCCATATGGATACAGATATGGTTGTTGCGAGCTCAAGCCTAATGGGTGGTGTTACAGGTGCATCAGTTATTTATGCAACTAACGCGGATGATACTCGAGTTCGAGTTGAAAACATGAACACCCTTGGTGGTCTTGGTGGTGCAGCTGGTATTACTACCGTTGGTCAAAATGCTGGTTCAAATTCACTTGTACAACAATCTGTTACAACTAATGCAAGTGTGTTTACTGGGGGTGAGTAACCGACTAGTAGGAGAAAGCGATGCGTTTGGCAATCTGTACTTTGAGTATGATAGTTGCCTGCACTGCACTCGCTGATGACATTGCATTATCTGGCGGAGAAGTTAGCTTGGATATCATGAATGAATCAAGAGGTGGACAAAATGTTGAACTCGACTTGGTTTATGCAGAATCAGATATCAATGGTATTTCGTCAGATAATGTCGCGTCAAACACCGTGAGTGGTAACAATATACTATCAAGTGGAGCGTTCGCAGACAGTTCGGGTATATCCAACGTAATTCAGAACAGCGGAAACAACGTTTTAATCCAGAACTCTACCGTCGTTAACCTGACACTCAAGTAAACAATATGAAAGTATTAAATAACTTAATTTGGCTGATGCTCGTTTATTCAGCATCAGCCATTTCATTAGAACTGCTACCTTACCGAGCACATTACTCTGTTCCTGTTAAAAGCTACAAAGAAATAGTGTTCGGTGATGTTTTTCGCCAACAGTATGACTTCAGCTGTGGCTCTGCCGCCCTGGCTTCTCTTCTCACTTTTCATTATGCAACAGAGTCATCTGAACAAGATATCTTCAAAAGCATGTTTGAAAAAGGTGATAAAGAAAAAATCAAAGAGAAAGGTTTTTCTTTGTTGGATATGAAGTTTTACTTGGATTCCATAGGGTTACGTTCTGACGGCTTTCAAGTAGGACTGGAGAAAATTAAAGAAGTCGGCGTCCCTGGGATTACTCTCGTTAATTTCGACGGGTATATGCATTTTGTTGTCATCAGAGGTATAAACAATCACTCAGTTATTCTAGGAGACCCTTCTAGAGGAACCATGATAATGAAACTGGATGAGTTTGAAAAATATTACCAAGGAATTGTGTTACTGGTCCGTAACGAAGCGGAAATGGGACGGTCTAGCTTTATAACCAATGATAATTTCACCGTATATCAAAGATCACCATTAAAAACAGGAGTGTCTAGAGATTCCTTAGGGGTATTTAGCATTACTCTCCCAGTTTCCGGTGAAAATTAATATAACATTGTTTTAAATAACTTTAAGAACTTAACAACCTGAAAGGCCTACATTATGAACTACAATAAATTTTTGTTAGTGCTTTGTATGCTAATACCTCATTTTAATGTGAATGCTAAAGATGTTGGCCTGCAAGAACTTACTCCTCTTTCAAATTTATCTTTAGAAGAATATCGAGGTGGTTTCCAAATTACGGACGAGTATATTATTAATATTGGATTAAGCATTACTACGACTATAAATGGCGATGATATTTTGAACACAAATATTGCCAACTTAGTAATTGAAAATGGTAATTTAAAAAACATTAGCGCAAATAGTGAAAATCAAAGTGGAGATGTTTTCAACCAGGGTATTGTTAACATCATACAATTTGGTGAAGGCAATATTATTGGAGATGATTCTATAGATTCACCCAAAATGCCTTCGTCTCAAAATCCTAATATAATAAGTTCAGACTTTATAAATTCAAGTATTATCAATATTATTCAAAACACGAAAGATAACAGTATTATTGGACTTAGCACGCTCGTAGACATTGATGCTCAAGTAAATGGGGTAATACGGGAAATCAAAGCAAACCAACAATTAGAAGACGCCTTATTGAACCACCTTCAATGAGCATTTCCATTTTTATCTGAAAAATTGTCACGTTAAGCTTCTTTGATATTAGAAACGACTGATATCTATGATTACATACCAAAAGAAAGTTCGATATATCAATCGGCCACCATCATTTTAAGAATATATACCTACTTTATCCAATATAATCCAATCAATTTATAATGCGAACACTAGGCGCTAACGATAAATTAGGCCCAAGACTCAAGGGCCTAATATCCATTTTACAAATTAAAAGGTACTCGTACTGTTAATTGAAAGTCGGGAGTATCTTCTGTAAGACCAGCTTGAGCACTAACATTGATAGATGAGCGTTCACTAAAGGCATAGTTTATACCAAAAGTTAATGCATCTAATTGAAGCAACTTAGCATCATCTGCCGATCTGCCATTTACTTTGCTTTTTAAAATAGTTTTATGGCTAAGTCCTAAAGAGAATGAAAGATCAGGATTCACCGCAAACCCCATTCCCCCTGAAAGAGAAATAGTGTCTCCAAGTTCAACATCAGCTTTTGTGTCGCCAACTGTAACAGTATCCTCTAAGTTATAAATATAACTTAGACTAGCGAACAAGACCGCAGGATCAACAGGGTGAATAAGAGATAAATTAGGCTCAAAACTCCAAAAACCCGAACCTGTAGGGACATCACTAAATGAGTTGCTTCCATCTTCAATAGAAACATCATAAGGCGATCGTCCTGTATCCGACTTTACTCTAAGGCCACCTACCCAGTATGGCGCAGACTCAAAGTTAAACTGGTGCCTCAATGCGAACTCTACATCACCAAGCCCTCCGCCATCCACCGTTGTGTTTACTACTTCACTGTTTGAACCATCTTGAATGGGGCGCGTAGAAACTTGGTCATTACGATACACATACGGCACTCTAACTTCTAACTCTGTGGCGTTTGTTAAACCGTACCGAGCAGTTAATCCAACGGTTACTGTAGTCCTATCCGAATCACTCACTTCAATTCGCCCAACAATCAGAGTTGGTAAGACTGTATACCCAACAACAGATACTTTGTTTGAAGAGTTTTGTGTATAGCTTAAAGACGAATCAAATGACCATTTACCTTTAGGTGTGAGAACGCCTGGGCGCTCAATAACATCACCAACCGTTTGGGCGCGCTGAGGAATATCATCTCCTTCAGCACCATATGCATTCCCCGCAATGAATAAACTACAAAGATAGGTACCCAGTAAAGTCTTCCGTAACATCACATCTTTCCTTTTGCTGATGATCGTACCCAAGTAATCTCAGGCAATAGCTTGAGGTGAAGCTCCTAACTTTCCAAAGTAAGATTAGTATAGCTACTTCAAAACCACGACATACCTTTAAGTTTGGCGCTTTGAAGAAATTAGGAGACATTTATACTTATCTTCAACACTAAGCCACTAGTTAATAAATAATTAGGATAGATTCTATGTTTTCGCAATATTATTAATAAAATAAATTGCTTACCTGTGCTCTTAGTATGAAGTCGGTATGACATAACAGCTGAAAAGCCTGTTCTCTTTTGCGTAGCATCAATCACATTGCTTTTTAGATCGAGTCGCTCCGACTTCAACCATAACTAACGCTATCTTCCCCACATATTTCATCAAAATGCATTCCCGTGTCGCGATTTAACATGCTAAAGTTAACAATGCGTTAACAATTATAAATACAATGAGAAGACATGGAGTCACTTAAAATGAATCAGCCGAATCTAAATAGCGCTGCTGGTTGCGCTCTCCCACCACCAAATGAAATGATCCTCAAATGGGCTCAAGAGCGTCCAAATGAGGTCTACCTAAAACAAATTATTAACCGACAGTTTGTTGAGTACACATTCTCTGATGTTGCAGATCAAGCCTTAAAACTTGTCAGCGCACTACGCTCGCTTGGTGTAAAGCCTGGCGACAAAGTTGCGTTAGTATCTAAAAACTGTGCAGAATGGTTTATTTGCGATCTTGCTATGATGCTTGGTGACTATGTCAGTGTGCCAATCTTTCCTACCGCCGGTGCAGACACCATCGAATACTGTGTGACTCATAGTGAAAGTAAAGCGATCATTGGCGGAAAACTCGATGATCCCAAAGCAACTCAGCAAGTCATTGATGCTATGCCTGAACTCATTAGCATCGCTCTACCTTATGACACGGCACCTAAGTGTAAGCACGAATACCAAGCGCTCATTGCTGATGCAGTGCCAAGTGAAGAGCGTCCGCAGCATTACGATGACAAGCTAATGTCGTTGGTGTATACCTCAGGCACATCAGGGTTACCGAAAGGCGCGATGCTAACTTACGGCGCATTCAGTTGGTCTGTTCAGCAACTGATCAATCATATTGGTATCCAAGAAAACGACCGATTGTTCTCTTATTTACCGCTCGCTCATATTACAGAGCGTGTTTATATCTTCGGTTCATCGATTATGGGTGGCGTGCCAACAGCATTTCCAGAGTCACTGGACACTTTTATCGAAGATGTGAAGATGCACCGACCAACTCTGTTTATCTCCGTCCCACGATTATGGACGCTATTCCAGCAACGTATTCAAGACAAACTTCCACAGAAGAAGCTCAATATTCTGTTGAAAATCCCATTCGTCAATTCTTTGATCAAGAAAAAGCTAGCAGATGGTCTAGGTTTAGATCAGGCTCGAGTATTAGGCTGTGGCTCTGCACCTGTCTCGCCAGCGCTGTTGGAATGGTACCACTCAGTGGGCCTTGATATCACAGAGGCTTGGGGGATGACGGAATCATTTGCCTACAGCACGCTCAACTACCCATTTAGAGCTGACAAAATTGGTAGTGTCGGTAATGCAGGGCCAGGCATTGAGTTAAAAATCGCAGCCGATGATGAAATCATGGTGCGTGGCAAAGGGCTATTTTCTGGCTACTACAAAAATGATATTGCCACCCAAGAGTCTTTTGATTCAGAGGGCTGGCTACACACAGGCGATATCGGCGCTATCGACTCAGATGGTTATCTAACGATTCAAGGACGTAAAAAAGATAACTTCAAAACCGCCAAAGGTAAATTTGTCTCTCCGGTTCCTATCGAGAAAAAGCTTTTCGAGTACAGTCGCGTAGAGATGATGTGTCTCATCGGTTTAGGGCTACCCGCTCCGATTCTTTTGGTTGTGCCACATGACTTCCCTAACTTTGATCGAGAGCGATACGCACGTACCACACGTAAAGTTATTGCCAGGATGAATCAAGAACTCGCCTCTCATGAGCAAATCAAAGGTGTGTTAATGATTAAAGAACCTTGGAGTATAGAAAATGGCGTACTGACGCCAACGCTTAAAATTAAACGTCATGTGCTCGAACAAAAGTATCATGAGATAGGCCACAATTGGCCAAAAGATGAATTGGTCGTGTGGGAAGAAGACTTGTAATTTTGCTTGCACTCCTCAACACCATTGGGGAGTGCAACTTAACTTTGAGCTTGAATCAAACTCATAGACTACTCTCTCCAGAATGGCTTACTCACTTCACAACTAATCTCCCTTTCACCTAATCCAATATCGTCCCAAAGGTGCTTTGGTAACTCTCTCAAGTGACGACGTGTCTTATAGTTCCTTCTCCAAGCCGCCAGTTTAGAATAAATTAACTGTAACCCGCTCTGATGGGCAGTAGGTATAGTACGCTCACAAGTGTGTGTCATGTTTTCCATTTCAAAGATCCCTATACAATGTTGACCACTTAATAATCAGCGACTACGCTGATAACCTCAAACGATAGAATCTGCCATAGAGTTAAGGAAAACTAATGTGAAAGATCGAATGCCTCCCTTACAAAGCTTGTATTACTTTTTCGTTGCAGCAAAGGAAGGAAGCTTTAAAACGGCAGCAAAAGAACTGTTTGTTACGCCAGCGGCCATTAGTCAGCAAATTCGTCATTTAGAAGAGTTCTTAGGCACGGACCTATTTGTTCGTCAGCACAGAAAAATCGTGCTCACACCAGAGGGAGAGCTACTGTTTAGTCAGGCAGAAAGAGGGTTTGCTCATTTGCAGCAAGGGGTAAGATTAGTCAATCAAGATCCAAACCCGAACCACCTTTCGATATCAACACTCCCCTCTTTCGCTCATCATTGGTTAGTCCCGAAAATTACGGCTTTTCGTCAGCGTCACCCTGATATCGCCTTGCTATTAGAACCAACCAATGATTTGGTGTCTTTTCAAGATAGCCAGATAGATTTATGTGTTCGTTACGGTTTAGGAAAGTACCCCAATTTAGAATCACAATGGCTAATGGACGAAGCTTTTTATCCAGCTTGTCATCCGGTGTACCAGAAAGAGCACGGGATCTATAACATCGAGGATTTAAGCAAAGCTGAGCTGATTGAAGATGTTTGGCCTGATCTTGATTGGAATATGTGGTTAGCAACCTTGGGTCACTGCGCAGCAAAGCCTACCTTAAAATACAGTGGATCACATCTCGTGCTTGAGGCTGCACTATCACTTCAAGGCGTGGCATTAGTAAAACACAGTTTAGCTCATCAATATTTTCGTTCTGGCAAATTGGTCCGAATTGGAGATATCGCTATCAAGCCCAACTTTGCGTATTACTTGTGTGCGCCAAAAGGCTACTTAAAAAGACCTAAAGCTCAATTGTTTGCGCAATGGTTGAAGGAAGAAATAGAAATATTTGAAAAGTCAGTGGTACCAGACTTTAAGACCATTGACCTAAAAGGCAACAGTACTAGAACGGCATCATAACAAACGCTAAATAGGAATAAAACAAACACGCTCTGCGTATAAGACTGCTAAATACAAAAAGCCCCGCACTAAGCGGGGCTTTCAAGTTATAGAGTTAACTTAAGAATTACTTCTTAGCGTTACGCTCTTTAACGTCAGCAATTACTTGCTCTGCAACGTTTGTTGGACATGGTGCGTAGTGTGAGAACTCCATAGAGAACTGACCACGACCAGAAGTCATAGTACGTAGAGTACCGATGTAACCAAACATTTCTGATAGAGGTACATCACCCTTGATACGTACGCCAGTAGAAGCTGCTTGTTGGTCTTTGATCATACCACGACGACGGTTAAGGTCACCGATTACGTCACCAACGTGATCTTCTGGAGTGAACACGTCAACTTTCATGATTGGCTCAAGAAGTTGCGCGCCAGCTTTAGGCATAGACTGACGGAATGCACCTTTCGCTGCGATTTCGTAAGCGATAGCTGAAGAGTCAACTGCGTGGAAACCACCGTCGAATAGTTCAACTTCAACGTCTAGAGTAGGGAAGCCAGCTAGAACACCGTGCTCCATCATTGACGCAAAGCCTTTCTCAACTGCAGGCCAGAATTCTTTAGGTACGTTACCACCAACAACTGTTGATTTGAACGTGAAGCCAGAGTTTGGCTCACCTGGTTTGATGCGGTAGTCGATCTTACCGAACTGACCAGAACCACCAGACTGTTTCTTGTGCGTGTAGCTATCTTCGATTGCTTGAGTGATAGTTTCACGGTAAGCAACCTGTGGAGCACCAACTTCTAGCTCAACGCCGTAAGTACGCTTAAGGATATCTACCTTGATGTCTAGGTGAAGTTCACCCATACCTTTCAGGATAGTTTCGCCTGAATCTTCATCAGTCTCAACTTGGAATGATGGATCTTCTGCAACCATTTTACCGATCGCGATACCCATCTTCTCAGAACCGCCTTTATCTTTAGGCTTAACTGCGATAGAGATTACTGGATCTGGGAAGATCATTGGCTCAAGAGTACATTCGTGCTTAGGATCACATAGAGTGTGACCAGTTTGAACGTTCTTCATACCAACTACAGCGATGATGTCACCAGCTTGTGCTGAATCGATTTCGTTACGCTCGTCCGCGTGCATCTCAACCATACGGCCGATACGCTCTGTTTTACCAGTTGCAGAGTTAAGGATTGTGTCACCTTTCTTCATCTTACCAGAGTAGATGCGGATAAAGGTTAGAGCACCGAAGCGGTCATCCATGATCTTAAATGCAAGAGCACGTAGTGGCTCGTCTGCAGATACAGTCGCAACTTCACCAGTTGGCTCACCAGTCTCTGAATCAGTTAGAGGCTGTGGATCAACTTCTGTTGGAGATGGTAGGTAATCAATTACCGCGTCAAGAATAAGTTGGATACCTTTGTTCTTGTACGCTGAACCACAGTAAGTTGGGAAGAATGCTAGATCACGAGTACCTTTACGGATACAACGTTTGATGTCTTCTAGAGATGGCTCTTCGCCTTCTTCTAGGTAAGCCATCATTAGATCTTCGTCTTGCTCTAGAGCAGTTTCGATTAGCATTTCACGGTATTCAGCAGCTTTCTCTACCATGTCTGCTGGAATATCTTGAACTTCGTAGTTCTCTGGTTGGCCAGACTCATCCCATACGTAAGCTTGTTGGCTTAGTACGTCTACAACACCTACGAAATCTTCTTCGATACCGATAGGTAGAGTCATAACTAGAGGTGTAGCACCTAGTACGTTCTGTACTTGATCTACAACTTTGTAGAAATCTGCGCCCATACGGTCTAGTTTGTTAACGAAGATCAGACGTGATACGTGTGATTCGTCAGCGTAACGCCAGTTAGTTTCTGACTGAGGCTCAACACCACCAGAACCACAGAATACACCGATACCACCGTCAAGTACTTTTAGAGAACGGTAAACTTCGATAGTGAAGTCAACGTGTCCAGGAGTATCGATGATGTTTAGACGGTGATCGTTCCAGAAACAAGTTGTTGCTGCAGACTGGATTGTGATACCACGCTCAGCTTCCTGCTCCATGAAGTCAGTAGTAGTTGAACCGTCGTGAGTGTCACCGATCTTATGGATCTTACCAGTTAGCTTTAGGATACGCTCTGTAGAGGTAGTTTTACCCGCGTCTACGTGAGCAAAAATACCAATGTTTCTGTATTTTGATAAATCAGTCATTGTCTTACTCTGTTAATAAGGTATAAAGTGCGCGCAGAGTATATCACATTCTGTCAATACTGATACCCTTGCGTGCGGATGGAAGAAAAAAAATTTTAACGTGAA
>NZ_JAWPOJ010000150.1:0-1543 GCF_033344235.1 Vibrio sp. Vb1554
GTAACTCTTCACCCGCGAGCTATTGACTGTGGTTTACGCTAGGAATGCTGGCACCTGATAATTCACTTTAAGCATGTGGTGTTCGACGATTTCACGTAACCATTTATAGGCCGAGATCTGCTGAAGTTTGGCAGTCTCTATGAGTGAGAACATGCGCTCACGGAACAGATCTCCTCGATATGAGCGAGTCACGTAGCAGCACTTTCTCATCAATATATAATTACGGAGGACCCGCTCTGCGGCATTGTTCGTTAATGGGCACTTGGGGTCATCCATAAAACGCCACACCATAGCATCATCAGATATGAGATTTTGGCACCGACCTCGATAACGTTTCGAACATTGATAACTGCCCAGTTTGAGCCAATGAAGCCAGCTTTTTCTCAACCGCCTGAGCCGGCGATAGTATTGGGTTTTGTTGATCTTCTCTTCGATATATCGATGATGGCACCTGAATACACTGTGGGCGATCAAAGCGAGTTTTTCCCCGATTTTTTGATTTTCAGGACAAACACTCTCCTCTATGGCGATGACGTTTCTTAAGATGTGCGCCCAACATAGTTGCCGTTTTGATTCATCAATGTATTTGTAGGCCGAGTATTGGTCGGTCACTAAAAGGTGTGAAACGGCTTCGCCAAGCAATCGCTTTGCGGCATGTTGGTTTCGGCCGCTGTTGATTTGAAAGAAAGCAACGTCATTACTCAGTGCTGCCCACATCCAGCGTTTTTCGTTATTGCGTTGATGTGAGGTCTCATCGGCCATAATCAGTTGAGAGGCTTTAAGTGTTTCATGGAGCTGTGTGTGAGTATCCTCTAAGTACTCCGTCACTCGGCCTTGTGCAGCTGATATCGCCCCTGTAGAGAAGTTAAGTTGAAACACATCCTTCAGCATAGATTGTATTTTACCTATGCTTTGGTGGTGCTGCGTCGCTTGAATTGCGATAAAGCTATGTAGATTTGGGCCCATCTGAACATCAGGTACACCCGTAGGAAGCTCTGCTTGATGCTTATCACCACACCATGAGCACTCTCCTTTGAAGACCTGATGCTCTACAAGAGTGTAAGAGATATCAGGCAAATCAAAGATTTGGTGTCGTTTATAAGGCTTTCTATTTGGAATAACACAACCACCGCAATGGCATGTTTTATTTGGTAAATATTGCTCAACCGAGGCACTGTCTTCAATGGGGTGAAGCAGTCGGCGGTGGCCTTTATGACCTGGTTGAGCTCCTGGCTTTTTTCCAGATTTCTTCCGATTCGGCGAAGTATTCTTGGCTTTATTGTGCAAAGGCTGTTGAGATGACGGCACAGAAGAGTTTCGGCTATTTTGGTTTAGTCGGTCTTCGAGTTCGGCCAGCTTGTTCCATAGAAAATGGATGATATCTTTCGCCTCTTCAGGCGAATCGAAATCTGGTGGTGGAGGTAGCGTTTTCTTATTCATACCTCCAGATTGCCAGCTCAGAAAGATCACTCAAGTTGAGTATGGGATCAAGTTAACCTTGTCACATAACTTCGCTGTCAAGGCTTCGCGGGTGAAGAGTTAC
>NZ_JAWPOJ010000151.1:0-1532 GCF_033344235.1 Vibrio sp. Vb1554
CGAATTACGATTTAGCTACCGCTGATTTTTACCTTCGCCGTGAAGCATGGATCGCTGCCATTAACCGTAGCCAAGAGCTTCAAAAATCATTCCCTGATACAGAAGCAGCTCGCAAATCGTTAGAAATTCAGCTGGAAGCCTACAAGCAGCTGCAACTAGAAGATGCCGTTGCAAGAACAGAAGCGCTCATTAAGCTAAATCCTGTCAAATAAACGCCTACCGCCACAGCTCAAACTGTGGCGGTTTTGTTTTCTACCACCAATTCCTTCTCTTTGAACAATCTTGATGATTTTTTGAGCGCAACTTATGCTTAGAGTTCTACTCCACCATTTAACTGGACGTGAACGTGACCATATCTAAGTTTTGGGCAATGCTGTTCTTTCTGTTGTCGGCGTCCGTTTACGCTTTGGAAATCTCACCATTAAAACAGCCTCCGTACACGGGTGACTTAGATGTCATCAAGGAGAAAAACGTATTGCGCGTTTTAGTCTCTGCCGATTTAGGCTTCTACTATATCGAAGGAGGAACACCAAAAGGGATTGGCGCAGAGCTGCTGGCTCACTTTGAAAAAGATTTACGCAAAATCAAACCCAAACTGAACGTACAAATCATCCCTCTAGCGCGAGACCAATTGCTCCCTTCTCTCGAAAACGGCTCTGGTGATTTAGTGGTGGCAAACTTGACGATCACCGATGCCCGAAAACAAAAAGTCGACTTCAGTACCCCAATCTTATCCGGCATCGAAGAGTGGGTGATCACCAACAAAAATACTCCAACCATCACTAAACTTGAGCAGTTGAGCGGTAAGGAGATTTGGGTACGTGCCAGTTCCAGCTACTTTGAAAGCATTCAAGCCGTCAACAAAACACTGAACAAGAAAGGCTTACCGCCGATTATCGTGCACTTCATCGAAGAGACTCTGCAAGACTACGAACTCGTCGGCATGCTCAACAATGGCTATATCAAAGCCATTGTTTTAGATAGCCACAAAGCCAAACTTTGGCTCAATGCGATGGATGACATCAAAGCGCATAAGAAAGTCCCTCTTCGCAAAAACGGCAACATCGCTTGGGTAATGCGACAAAACAGTCCTCAACTCAAAGCAGTGGTGAACAAATTCATCCAAAAATCTCGCTCAGGCACACTCCTTGGAAACGTCATATATAGCAAATACATCGACAATACCAATTGGCTCAATAAGGCACTTAACCCTAAGAAAATTGCCCAGCTAGAAAAACTGTCGGCGCTGTTTTCGCGCTACGGGGAGAAATATGACTTGGATTATTTGCTGATTGCGGCGGTTGCGTATAAAGAGTCCGGATTTAATAACAACTTAGTCGGCACAAGAGGCGCAGTGGGCATAATGCAAGTCTTACCGAGCACAGCGCGCGATCCAAACATCAACATCAAAAATGTTCGACAACTCGAAAACAACATCCACGCAGGAGTGAAATACCTAGCGTTTTTACGTCGGCAGTACTTTGGCGATAAGGCCATAACGGCTGAGAACAAAATTTACTTTACCTTGGCGG
>NZ_JAWPOJ010000152.1:0-1526 GCF_033344235.1 Vibrio sp. Vb1554
AAGACAAAAGTGAGAGCTGGATCAGCACACTTTTCTTAGGGGGAATTTTTCAAATTTAATCGTAAATTTGGCCTTTGGCAAAAGGTAAGTGATGAATCTATTAACGAGTTGATGAAAGGTCGGGAGGGGTCACATTTCCCCACTGTTTTTCTTACCTCCGCACAGTGGGTTTGCTATAGATTAGCTGTCCAAAACATGGTGTGTTCGGAGGAAATATGTCCATTAATTCTATCGACCATGACGAGATGACCAACATCGCTCACAAGTGGGAATTACCCGAAGAAGAAGAAACCGTTGTGAAGCCAGAGAAAACAGTGAAATCAGCAGAAGCCAGACGTCGCATTGAGGCACTGCGTGAAATCCGCGAAAGCGGGTTAAGCATTGAAGAAGCAAGAGAACTTGGCTTGATTCACTGATTCTCTCAATTCGGTGTACCACTCCATAGGGTAGCCAACTGGCTGCCCTTTTTATTTGCTAACCCCATCATTTAACCGAAGTTTCTTGCTCGTTTTATTTGTTCTCCAACCTTATTTTTATTCAGTCTGAAGTCACTTTGCTTGCTTACTATGGTTTGACAAATGGTAGAGGCGTTACTAAAAGATATATCAGTAGGATATGCCTTTTGTTGACTATCCATATCATCTAAGCAGGAGCGCGAATATGGTTGATCAGATCCTTTTCTACGAGCCCGATGAGCCGCACGGCTTCCTCTCCAACTTCTGTCATGCCCCCGTCGAAATATCTTCCCAATCTTGGCCCACCAGCGAACACTACTATCAAGCTCAGAAATTTGTTGATGCCCAACTGCAAACCAAAATTCAGCATGCCCAATCGCCGGATGAAGCGTTCGCGTTAAGCCGTCAGTACGAGCATCTCGTTCGCAGCGATTGGGACAACATGAAGCTCTCAGTCATGGCGTTCATTGTGCGAGAAAAATTCCTCCAAAACCCGAAACTTGCTCAGAAACTGATGCGCACGGGCAATGCTTGCCTTACTGAGCATTCGCACAAGGACGCATTTTGGGGAGATGGGGGAGACGGTAAAGGTTTGAACCACCTAGGAGAAATTCTGATGAACGTACGCGCAGAGCTGCGACATGTCGAGCCTTACAATTTGGTTAAGTTCATCGACAAAGCCAAGCTGCCAACTCAGTGGGGCACATTCATGATGCACGGCTTCATCGAGACGGCTACAGGGAAGGAGCATCTCGCGCTGGTGTATGGCGACCCGACGTCTCAGCCTGCGCCATTGATTCGGCTCCATTCTGAATGTCTCACTGGGGACGCACTATTTAGCACCCGCTGCGATTGCGGTTTTCAGTTAAATCGTGCGTTGCAAAACATCGTCGAAGAGGGCTGCGGCGTGCTGCTCTATTTGCGTCAGGAGGGACGTGGCATCGGTTTAATCAACAAAATTCGCGCCTATCACTTGCAGGATGATGGTGCGGATACCGTTGAGGCGAATGAGCGTTTAGGGTTTGCTGCTGATATGCGAGACTATGCGTTTTGCAAAGGGATGTTAGAGCA
>NZ_JAWPOJ010000153.1:0-1517 GCF_033344235.1 Vibrio sp. Vb1554
CAAGGCAATCTGCAGTGTAGCATTGGTTAATCGGAGAACTAAGAGCAATGTATGATGCCCATAAACTGAGCGTCACGACCCAAAACAGCATGGAGCCTTGGTGCCCACCCCATGCCGCTGCAACCTTGTAAGCGGTTGGCAATTGGCTGTTGGAATGAGTGACCACATATTCAAGAGCAAAATTGTCTTGGATAAAACAGACAATCAGCAGTAATAGACAAACAACAGAGGCCAAACTGATGAGATGTGAGGTCGCAAGTTGGTGTTCTAACATAATGGGCTTAGCCGCTGCACGGCGATACCAATGCAGTACAGCGGAACAACTCGCCCCCATTGCGACAAAAATCAGTAAGAAGAACCCTAGTTCAGCCTCCATTGTTCCTCCTTAGACAACGGTCATTTGACCAGCATAGAGTATGAACGTACGCAGCATCAGCACGCCGACCAAACTCAATGTTGTCACGACAAAGACGTAACTACCTTTATGGCGAACTTCAGAAGGCATTAACCAGTTCAATGTTAGCGGCATCAACATACCAATCAACACAACACCAACCCAGAACCACTGCGCCCAAAAGCCGTTGGATATTGCATTCCAAGCTGCGACTTCGTTTTGTCCCCCGCTGAAAATCAGGCCAGTAAAGAACGTTACTAAAACGAACAACTCGAATAATACAACCGGACGTTCAAAGCCATGCACCCATGAAACACTAGAACTGGATGTCGGCTCTTTAAACACTAAGATTCCGAACATCAAACATGCCGCTGCGCCCGAAGAAAGGCTTGAGAATAGGAACAAAATCGGCAACACCGGATTGTTGAGCATCGGGTAGGTTTTAAGTGCCGATAGTAGGAAGCCAGTATATGCCGCCAGTACTATCGCCAAGAAACCCAAGAACAACTCGATGGCATTACTCACCTTTCCAGCCTTGATCAAAAAGCCATCCACAAAGTCGAGTAATCCGCTCGGTAATTTGCCTTCACAAAAGCTGATGATTTGATGGCGAAAGATCACGCCAATCCAAACAAACAACACAACCATGTAGACTTGAAACAAGACAACGCCCATCGACATCACCGACGTCGGGTTGTAGTAAATCATGATTTTCCAAAACTGGAGTGGCTTAGTTAAATGGAAAATCAAAATCACCAAACCGGAAATGATGCCAAATGGCGCGAGCCAAGCCATCGCTTTCATAATGCCATTGTTCGCCGGATCACCCTCAATGACTTTGCGTTTAAGGTAGATAGAAATCATCACTGCGCCAGCAGACATCCCAGCTAAAAATAGGTAAATCGCGATGATCCAATCCCACACTAATGAATCAAAGTGGAAAGCACTTTCAAAACCGTTCATGATGACACCTCCCCTTTGTTATGCGGAATTTTAAACAACTTAGGTTGCGTTCCTAAATGTGACTTATCGCGATACACAAGATGGTTATCAATGACTTTGCTGACCTCGCTAGTTGGGTCATTCAAATCACCAAAGATGAGTGCTTTTGTTGGGCAAGATT
>NZ_JAWPOJ010000154.1:0-1517 GCF_033344235.1 Vibrio sp. Vb1554
AACTCGCTGATATCATTAACTAAAAGCGCAGCTCCCATTGATGGGGGCTGCGTTTTTTATTTTTATAAGGAGAATCTTGATGACTCCGGCCATTAATCTTGCGAAAAAGAAAAAAGTTCCTCACACCATTCACCAGTATGAACATGACCCGAGAGCAGACAGCTATGGGTTAGAAGCGGCTGAAGTGTTGGGGCAAGATCCTAAAAAAGTATTCAAAACCCTGTTGTTTTGCCTTAATGGCGAGCCCAAAAACTTGGCAGTAGCCATCATTCCTGTGGATCAAAAACTGAATCTAAAATTGGCAGCCAAAGCAGCAAAGGGTAAAAAAGCCGACATGGCAGATCCAGACATCGCCCAAAAGACAACGGGTTATGTAGTTGGCGGCATTAGTCCACTTGGACAAAAGAAAGCGTTGCCAACCTTTCTACATGAAAGTGCAAAAGAACAAGAGACGATTTGTGTGAGCGCGGGTAAACGAGGCTTAGAAATTGAGCTTGCTCCGCAAGATCTTGTGGCTTTGACCAGAGGGCAGTTTGCCCCATTATGCTTGTAAGCCAGTTTGGGTTGAATGACCAACAAAGAAAAAGGACGCGAAAGCGTCCTTTATTGTTATTTTTTGAGGCTTAATGTGCCACTAGTGCGTTTTGCCGGTTTACTTGTCGTATTCGGATTGACGTAATGCTGCTTCGGTTTGCTCGGTGTTTGAGGCTTGTTTTGCGGTCTGCCATGCTCACCTTGTGGCTTCGCGCGTTCACCTTGAGGTTTCGCTTTGTAATGCTCTTTCGCAGGGCGTGAGTTCTCATCATCACGTTGACGGCGCTTTTGCTGGCCTTTTTTAGAGTTAGGCGCATGACGGAACTCGTCAGCGTTATTACCACGGAAGGTGCGCGTTTTTTGATTGCGACGAGCAGTCGAACCTTGGTTCTCTTCACGGCTATCAAACAGTTTCGCATCAGTCGCTTTACGAATATTACGACCTCGAGAATCTGTCTTTGACGCTTCCTCGGTACCAACTGAGCCATCGCACATTGCTAAAATTTCTGCGACTTCGTCATCGGTTAGGTAACGCCATTTACCATTTGGAATACCATCTAGAGAGATGTTCATGATGCGTACGCGGCGAAGTTTAAATACTTCGTAGCCGAGTGCTTCACACATACGGCGGATCTGACGGTTTAGGCCTTGCGTCAAAACAATACGGAAAGAGAACTTGGTTTCTTTCGTAACTTTACAAGGGAGCGTTACGGTATCGAGGATTCGAACACCGCTCGACATCTGTTTTAGGAATTCGTCCGTAATCGGCTTGTCGACACGCACCACGTATTCTTTTTCGTGGTTGTTACCAGCGCGCAGAATCTTATTTACGATGTCGCCATCGTTAGTCAAGAAGATCAAACCATCCGAAGGTTTGTCGAGTCGACCAATTGGGAAAATACGCTTTTTGTGACCGATGAAATCGACGATATTGCCGGGGATATCACGCTCAGTCGTACAGGTGATGCCTGTTGGCTTGTTGA
>NZ_JAWPOJ010000155.1:0-1511 GCF_033344235.1 Vibrio sp. Vb1554
AGGCTTCTTCCGCGTCTAAACTGGCGGCTTCACTGACGGCTTTTTCTGCCCATTGCGCATTGCGGTCATGTAATTTTGCGAGCCCTTTAATGTAGGCTTTTGCGTCATTGATGACCTTTTTCTCCATGGCGGTTTTAGCCGGAACTTGATCGCCGCTTTTGTCTGCATTGGGTTTGTTTTCATCCGAGGATTCGTTGTCTTTGCCGTCATCAGAAGAGGGCGCTTGTGGTGCACCACCTATGGCGACAGGGGTTGCTGCGCCTAGGTTGGTCGCTTCTGCCATTGCCGCAACGTGGCTGGCAAGCAGAATGTAGGTGCCCGCGCTCGCGGCTCTTGAGCCTGAAGGCCCAACCCAAGTCGCAATCGGTGTGGTCGAGGTTGTGATGGCGTGAATAATGTCTCTCATCGCGCTATCTAGCCCGCCAGGGGTATCCATTTTGAGAATCACTAGGCTCACGCCGTTGATTTGAGCTTGTTCAATTTCCCTAGTGAGGTAGTCACTGTTGGCTGGGCCAATTGCCCCTTTTACGGGCACAATCCAAACCGTATTTGCCAGTGTTTGGCCAGCAAATAGAAGCAGCGGTAGTAGCCATATCCATGTCCGTTTCATGCAGTCCTCCTTGTCCGGTGACAGGGACTTATTGAAAACCTTGTTTAAAGTATATACGCAGACATTTATATCGGGTTGAAACCGTGTTCGATCATCAGTGCGATGCAATACTGAGTCTTACTTGGCAAGAAGCAGGGAGGTTGGGGAACAAAAAAGGCAAAGCGACAGAGACCGCTTTGCCTTGGGAGGGGGAGCTAGATTAACAGTGGGGCAAGCCAGAAAACTGAGCGAATGCGTCTTCTCGAGTCATCGGTTTATAGAAGTAGAAACCTTGTAACTCATCTATATTCCACACTTTTAGTTTGCGGACTTGGCTGGCCGTCTCGACGCCTTCTGCGACGATGGTTAATCCCAACTCTTGCGACATATTGGCAATGTTTCGCACGAGCGTTTTGGCTCGGTCGTTGGTTTCAATTTCATCCACGTACGAGTTGTCGAGTTTGACGATGTCTAGCGGGAAGTTGCACACGCTGCTGAATGATGCGTAGCCCGTACCAAAATCGTCCAACGCCAGTTGTACGCCCAGTTGTTTGATTTCGTTGATGCAGTGGATGGATTCCGTTTCGCCGCCCATCAGCATACTTTCGGTGATTTCTAGCACCAAATGTCCTGCAGAGACGTTGTGCTCTTCAATCATGGATTGCAGGAATGAAATCAGCCGTGAATGGTAGAAATGCTGCGCACTCAGGTTGACGTGCACCGTCAGTGGCGGCAAGCCTTGGCTGTGTCTCTTTGTGTTCAGTTTGCCGATAAAATCACAAGACTGATTGAGAATGGACTCTCCAAGTTCCACAATCAGTTTCCCTTGCTCTGCAAGCGGAATAAAGATCAACGGCGAGATAATGCCGAGCGTTGGATGCGGCCATCGAGCCAATGCTTCAAAGCCAATGATTTCACCTGA
>NZ_JAWPOJ010000156.1:0-1511 GCF_033344235.1 Vibrio sp. Vb1554
TTTGGTGGATACTGTACATGACGAGCTTTCACAATTAGTTCAAAAGCAAGGCGCTACGCCTGTGACATTGGTTTACCTTGGCAGCAGTGAAACCTTGCAAGGGCGCGATGCGTTTATGCCATGGAACAAGATGAAGTTCACTGAACGTGGGCTTGCCACCATTCAGAAAGGTTTGGATTTAATGGCGAATCAACCTATGCCGATTCAAGCGCAGCAGCGTTTACAAGGGCTACCAGAATATCAATTGGCTACTGCGATGGCGGCCACCACTTACACTTCGCTTCCGGATATGTTTAATCACTTTGAGCGTGGGTACGGGCTGTACCTGACTCTGCTTGATGAACCGAGCTTCAATCAACAACCGTTCGCGGCAACGGCTTGGGTTTACCTTTACGCCATTGAAGCAGCGCTGCGTGCTGAGGACATGGAGCAAGCGCAGAAATGGTTGGCGAAAATGGAAAGTTTCGATAGCACTCACTTAGAAACGCAAACTGCCAAAGCGTTACTGGCTAAACATTAAGGAGGCGTCATGATCGTTTTCAGTCAACTCAGTCGCGATTACACCCTTGGCAGCCAAACCGTACGCGCGTTGCAAGAAGTCTCTGGTGAGGTGTTTGCCGGTGAAATGGTGGCGCTGTGTGGGCCTTCCGGCTCAGGAAAAAGTACCTTACTCAATGTGCTTGGCATGTTGGATTCTCAATATCAAGGTCAGGTAACGTTTGCTGGTCAACCTTACCCGAGTGGACAAATGCAGGCTGCGAAAATGCGCCGTGAAAAGCTGGGTTTTATATTCCAAAAATTCAACTTGGTGCCAGTGATGACGGCTTTGGAGAACGTCGCTTATCCGTTGCATCTCAACGGTTTTTCAAAAACTGAACAAACCGAACTTGCCACACAAATGTTGGAACATGTGGGGCTGGGCGAATTTATCCATCACATGCCCGATAACTTGTCTGGTGGTCAGCAGCAACGGGTAGCGATTGCTCGCGCTTTGGTTCACAAACCTGCATTAGTGATTGCCGACGAGCCAACAGCAAGCCTCGATAGTCAAACCGCAAACAAAGTCATCGATATCATGAAAGAGCTCGGGCACGAGTTTGGTACCACCTTCATTGTCGCCACTCACGACCCTCGCATGGCATCACGCTGCGATCGCACCATCGAGCTGGTGGACGGCAAAATCATCCAAACGCACGCCAGTGTGAAGGAGGTCTCATGGGCAAGTTGATCGCACGCTGTTTGCCTGATTCGCTACGTATTGCGTTGCTCAATTTGCAGCGCAATCGTCGTCGCAGCGCACTCTCAGCCAGCATTATCGCCATCGCGGTGTATGCGCTAGGCAGTGCGGGCGGTTTTGGCCTGTACACCTACGACAGCCTCAAAGAGTCAACCGCTAGAGATACTGGTCATTTGACCATCAGTACGCCTGGCTACTTCGAAAAAGAAGAAGAGATGCCGCTGAGCAACGGCTTAAGCAATGCCGACTCTTTGATGCGTGATCTCATGGGTCT
>NZ_JAWPOJ010000157.1:0-1508 GCF_033344235.1 Vibrio sp. Vb1554
CATTCCAGTGCTTCATCCTGTTTGTTATGAGCAGAAAGAAAGCCCCTAAATATCAAGAGGAACCGCCCGTAGCCTCTGACCTTAACGAAGCAAACGCACTGATTGAAGAGTTGTGGGAACAGTTGCGCCACCTTACCGATAAACAAGCTACTAACTCCAAAAATTCATCGAAACCACCTTCGTCTGACAACCCTAAGGACAAGCATGAGCGAAAAAAGATCAAAGCTCTAGTGGTTGCAATTCGAGAGGAGCTAAAGAAGGCCACACAGGGCATCAACGAAAACTCTCACGACTGAAAGCAACGGATGTAGTTATCGATTGTTTTCCTGAAGTGTGCCCTTGCTGTGCCCAGTCTGATATCGATGTTCAAGGTGGCCCTTACTACCGCCATCAGGTCTTCGATATTCCAAAACCCACTGTCGATATCACCGAATACCGTTTATTTTCAGGCCAATGTCGGCACTGTAAAGAAACCGTCAAGGCTCAAAAGCCTGACGATGCATCGCAAGGGATTATAGGGCCGAACTTATTAAGTTACATTGGAGTTCTTGCAGGGCAATATCACCTCAGTGTTCGGAAAATCCAATCTCTACTTAAAGAACAGCTTGGCACAACCTTTTCGGTCGGCGCGATTAGCGAAGCGCAAACGAAGGTCGCTTCAATGCTAACGCCATTGCATCAGGCGATAAAACAAGCGTTAAAGAAAGCGACTTTGATTCATGCTGACGAAACCTCTCATCACCGAAATGATGAAACGGGCCTTCGTTGGTGTTGGTTAGTGGCCAGTGATGACCTTGTCTATGAACAAATACTCTATTCACGCTCAACCTCCTCAGCAAAAAAGGTCATCGATGAAGACTATGCAGGCATTGTGGTTAGCGACCAATGCCCAAGCTATAACTGGATAGCCGCAGACCGTCATCAGTTATGTTGGGCACATGTGAAGCGCAATCTTCAGCAAATGGCGGATTATAGTGGCGGTGGCCACACCGCTTATATTGGCAAACATCTTTGTTTGCTGACGAACACCATTTTCCATACTCGGCATCGTTATGAGGAAGGTGAATTGGATTATTCACGGTACTTGCGGCGAATGCACAGGCTACAAAAATCGTTCGATCATTGGTTGAGCAAAGGGACAGGTGTGATGGTCAAGCGGTATAGAGGGCGATGCAAGTTACTGCTTAAACATAGAGAGAGCTTGTGGGTTTTCCTCAAGAAAACGTCAATCCCCTTAACCAATAATGAAGCTGAGCGATGTATTAGAGGTTTTGTCATTCAAAGGAAAATTAGCTTCGGAACGACCTCGGATGCAGGTGATAAATTCCGAAGTAGGATACATACCCTCATCGAAACCTGCAAAAAGCGTGGCTTATCGGCAATGTCAGTGTTGAGTGAAATCATCACGGCTGTTGTGACGAAGAGACCGTACCCAAACGTTTTTGATCTATAAACTGCATATGTTTCTTCAGATCTGGTAAGTCAAGATACCTCGGTGAACGCTTACC
>NZ_JAWPOJ010000158.1:0-1505 GCF_033344235.1 Vibrio sp. Vb1554
AAGTAGAAGCTCGCCCTACTCAACCAGAACCAGACCTGCGCATGGGTATGAGCGTTGTGGTTGAGCTGTAATCGCTCAAGGTAAAAAGTCTATGACGATTAAGATTTCACAACGGCATGTGTTACGGCGCGACAAGTGGCTACTGTCGTGCTTAACTTGGGTGCCTATTTTGCTTTCGCTTACCATTTGGGGCGTGTTTTCTGCGGGGATTGCGAGAGACCTGCCGATTGGCGTGGTCGATTTACAACATTCGCAGCTCTCTCGTAAGCTGATCCAAACGTTGGATGCCTCTTCAACACTGTCTGTGGATTATTACTACACCAGCGCGAATGAAGCCAAGAATGCCATGATTGAAGGCGATATTTACGCTTTTGCCGTCATTCCATCTAAGTTTGACCAAGACATTTTGCTGCATCGCCAACCACAGCTTTCAGTGTTTTTTAACAGCCAATATATTTTGGTGGCAAAGTTAATTAATTCAGCCGTGGCACAAGCTCAAGGGTACTTTGATGCTCAGGTGCAAGTGATGGGCAATCTCGCCAGAGGCAATACAACGACGTTGTCCGCGCTCGGCCAAGCTGTGCCAGTGTCGACCCAAATCACCGCGCTGTTTAATCGCAACACCAACTACGCGCAATTTTTGGTCACCGCTATCGTGCCTGCGATTTGGCAAATTTGTATCGTTGTGAGTACGATTTTGATCCTTGCGGCGCACTTTCGCATTTATGGGGGCAAAAATGGCTTTGAGTTTTTGGGTAATAAACCATACACAAAACTCAGCGCAATTTTGAGCCAATACATCCCAGTGTTTATGTTGCAAGGTGCCTTGTTCCTCTACTGGTTTTATGTGTTATTGGACTGGCCGATGGAAGGCAGTCTCGTAGTCATGTTACTGGCTCAATTGGTCACCGTTGTTGCCTGTATCATTATGGGCGCACTGTTTTTCTTTTTATCGATGGACCCTGCCCGCGCAATGAGTTTTGCTGGTGCGTTTACTGCGCCAAGTTTTGCTTTTATGGGGATTACGTTTCCAGTTTCCGACATGAACACGCTCGCTCATGCTTGGCGCTCACTATTACCTATCACCCATTACATCGAAGTTCAGGTTGGTCAGGCAAGCTACGGAGCCTCAGCCGCTCAATCGTTTAGTACTTTGTGGCCAATGTTCTGGTATGTGGTGCCACTCTTACTGACAGCCGCATTCATTCATAAATACCGAGCGGCAGCACTGTCGACTCAGCAAAGGGAGGCAGCATGACACTCTGGCAACTGATTAAAGCAGAGATTCGCTCTGTGCTGACCAACCCCGTCGTCACATTAACTGTTTTTGGTGGCGTGGTTTTTTATTCGTTTTTGTATCCGCTGCCATACGCTCAACAAACCCCTAGAGAGCAGCCAATTGCGGTCGTAAACCTAGACGGAAGCCAAACCAGCCTAAAGCTAGAGCGTATGGTCGATGCGACACCTCAAGTCAAAGTCGTCTCGCGTTTACATACAATTGAGGA
>NZ_JAWPOJ010000159.1:0-1502 GCF_033344235.1 Vibrio sp. Vb1554
TGGTGAGCTTTTGTTGTTCGCCATCCCAATACACCAAAAATGCGCCGCCACCAATGCCGGAAGACTGTGGTTCGACTAAGCCAAGCATCAGTTGTACCGCCACCATAGCATCGATGGCATTGCCGCCTTGCTCCAGTACATCAGCACCAGCTTGGGTGGCGATTGGGTTCGCTGCTGTCACCATATAGTCTTTGGCTTTGACCAGTTGTTTGTGCTCAAGCCCAGTACTTTGCTCTGGGGCAATCGCATCGGTGGCTTGGTTTGCAAACGCGGTGTGGGTGATAGAGGCGCTAAGAAAAAGACCCGTAGACACGAGTCGGTTGAACGTCCATTGCATGATGACTCTCCATGTTGCCAGTTTGATTGTTCAGCTTGGCAGCCATGGAGAAGATCGTCGAGTCAGCGTTTTAATAAATGTCGGGTGTGCGACGCTTTTAAATCAGAGAGTTAACCGATTAACGTGCTGATGGTTTGCGCCAAGATGCTGCCGCCAACGAGGGTAAACACCACACCACAGATGCCATCGATGTAGATGCCTGCCTGTTGTAATCGACGTTGTAAACGTTGCGTTGAGAGCATCCACGCCAAGCTGGAAAACCAAACCAGAGACAAGCTGAACAGGATAACTAACGCGATGCTTTTGCCTGAGACCGACATTCCGGCTGGCACCAAGCTCGACATCAAGCTGATGAAGAAAACCAGTGCTTTGGGGTTGAGAATGTGGGTTGCAAAACCTTTGGCAAAAGCCTGACGTTTGTTGCTGATCACGAAGCTGTTTGTTTTATTTTGTTGATCCGTTTGCGGGATTTTGATCGTAGCGATCACACCGCGCAGGGCCCCAACACCGAGGTAAAGCAGGTAACTGCCACCTAGCAGTTGTAATACCGAATACAGCAAAGGATGTTGATGCACAAGGTAGCTCACACCAGTCAGGCTGAACAACGAGTGCAGCAAAATACCAACGGATAAGCCAAGAGCGATGTATAAGCCCGTCTGGCGACCATGACGCGTGGCATTTTGCACTACTAATGCGAAGTCGGGGCCTGGGCTCATTAAGGCAATAAAGTGAATGCTGGCCAATGTCAGCAGGATAGTGGATTCATTCATAACACATCTCAAAGATTACCAATGCAGCTATTGTGGAGGCTTGTTGTGGCATGCGCTTGTAAAAAACTGACAGCCTAAGATGAGCGTGCTGCTATCGGGTGACTTGAGACGGAGAGACGCCATAAGTCTGCTTAAAGGCTTTGCTGAAATGCGCCTGATCGTAAAAACCAATTTGATGCGCGACTTCAGTACCGCATTGTCCTGCTTGTAGCAGCTTCATCCCTTGCTCGAGTCGTAAACGGGCAAACCACGCATACGGTGTCATGCCAGTTTGCGCTTTGAAATGGCGTTGAAATTGAGTCGGGCTTAGCTGGCAAAGCTCAGAAAGAGACTCCAGCCGTACCGATTGGTCGAGGTTCGCCATTAAGTAATCTTTTAAGGTGTTGAGAGATTGC
>NZ_JAWPOJ010000015.1:0-114018 GCF_033344235.1 Vibrio sp. Vb1554
TCTACATTTTCTCGTCGGCGTCGTCGTACTAATCACAGCCAACAATTCCCGACGGTGACGTCAGTAAAATCATGCGGGTAATCAGGTGGTGTGATTTTGCTGGTGGATTTAGGCGTGATTCGGAGCAGGGTTTCTATGTTGATTGTGCAGTGATATTGCGTCAGACCTTCGCTCATAATCGATTGGTCCGCAGTTCAAGTCTGCGAGGGGCCACCATATTCCGAAAGGCGTAGCAGGTTAATACCTACTACGCTTTTTTTGTATCTTATATCTTTGGGTACAATTTCGGTTGCGGTAACTCGTCATTAACCTCGTAATAGCTTTTCCTCTTCCCCTTTTCTTTAACTATTATCTGGCTTTCTATATGTAGCAATGAAACAAAATGTCCGCTCGTGATTTAAACCATTGACCCTCAGACAACTTCTGATAGGATGGACATACAAACGTATGGACGTCTAAAACAAAAAAATGGAGCTACAATGAAAAGTATTGGTCACTTAAAGAAACTAGCTTTGATTCTCACGGCAGTAGTCGGCTTAAGCGCTTGTGGAGAAAAAGATGACTCTGTCATTAAAGTGGGCGCGACAGTTGGGCCACATGCACAAGTAGTCGAGGCGGTAGCGAAGGAGGCAGCGAAGCAAGGTTTGAATGTCGAAGTCATTGAGTTTTCTGACTACGTGACACCTAATGCCGCTCTTAGCGATGGTAGCATCGATATTAATAGCTATCAGCACCAGCCATTTTTAGACAACTTCAACAGTAGCCATAACGCCCAATTAGTATCAATTGGTCAGTCCATTCTTATGCGTATGGGGCTTTATTCCAATAAGTATCGCTCACTGCAAGAGCTTCCAAACAATGCACGTATAGCGCTTCCAAATGACCCTACCAACGGTGGTCGTGGTCTGTTGCTACTCGCCGATGCAGGTTTAATTGAGCTGAAACAGGGTGTTGGCCATAAAGCCGCCCTAACTGATATCACAAAAAACGCAAAATCATTTGAATTTGTCGAGGTAGATGCCGCTCAGCTACCAAGAACATTAGATGATGTGGACGCGGCTGCGATTACAATGAACTACGTAATGTCTTCTGGTTTAGATCCGAAGAAACAAAGTATCTATCTTGAAGCAAAAGACGCCCCATTAGCAGTCATGGTCATCGCCACTCGTGACGCAGACAAAAATAATGAAGCGTATAAAAAGTTCGTTTCTATTTATCAATCTCAAGCGATTCGTGATTATCTCGATCGCACTTTCAAAGGCACAATCGAAGCAGCTTTTTAATCAATAAAGCAGCGAATACTTTGCCCCACGAATCAGATAGAAAAGAGGCTAATGTTTTCTCATAGCCTCTTCTTTTCATTACTCACTAAATCGACTCATTGTCGACTTTCAGCCTCTAACTTCATTGCCAAATAAGCTTGATCAGCAGAAACCAATTCAGGGCGGTTAATCAACTTCCAGAGGAAGTATGGTGGGATTAAAAATACGATGAAGTAGAGAGATTCATGGAAAAAAACATCGGCTATCGTTTGCTGATGCTCCCAAAGTGCCGTCAGTGCGAAGAGCTCTAACATCACGCCTAATACGCCAAAGACGACAGAGACAACAATCGCTAAACCCAGTAGTTCTCTAACAAAGTGCTTGTATGCCATGATACTAATTCCTTCTAGCAATAAGTCATACTAACTTACGCTCATAAGAAACAAGTGAGCTTGATTATTATCAAACTCACCTCATCACTGTTAAGAACTTAGTTTTATAAAAAAGTACTTGTATATAGCGTCAGCGAAGACTGATTTCCCTATCACAGAGCATAGATACCTCTACAAATAGAAGGTGATGGAACGACCAACTATTGACTATATGAGCGCAACTTTAATCAGATAAGTAATATTGAACCGTCGATACCACTCGTACTTTCTTAATGTAAGGCGTGTTGCTGTCTCGGTCATAAATCGAGAACTGCCCTTGAGTTGCACGTTTGATCTTACCCAGTGAACTCTGTGAGTCTTTCGCAAATTTCTCAGCCACTTCACGCGCATTCTTAGTCGCTTCTTCGATCATGTCTGGCTTCACATCATTCAGCTTAGTAAAGCTGTACTCAACACGATTTGCATAAGGATCTTGGTTAAGCAAAACACCTTGTTTTCCTAGCTCACCTATTTCATTGATTGCCGCTCGAACAACATCAACACTCTGGCTGTAAACCGTAACGGTTCGCGAGGCCAAATAACGATACTCAATGTCTTGCTCGCTCCCATATTGCTGTGCTTTTCTGTCAATGACCGCTGGGGAAGAAAGGGAAACGCTGGTTTCAGGAAGCCCTTTGGCACTTAGAAAGTCCAAAATCAAACGGGTTTGCTGGTCAATTTCATCAAACATGGCTCCCATATCATTACTCGCCAGAGTAAATTGAATCGGCCAAATCACCGTATCAGCAGGATACTCACGCTCCGACAAACCTTTTACTGTAACGACTCTTTCATAGGCTCGGTATTTCACCGCCGTCTGCTGCATAAAATAGCCAAGGATGCCAAGACCAAGTATCAAACTTAGCCCAATCCAAAGTGCTGCTTTATTGGAAACTCGTTCCATTATTTCCCCCTGATAAATATCAACTTAGCTTAATCTTTGTTCTAGATAAGATAGCCTATCTATTGTTTTAAGAGGGAGACATAACGCGAGTTTTGATTCATAGCACAGTGATATACCGTTTTCTTTAGTCAATAAAGCTTCATTAGTTTGTCACCAAAGGCTCATGCTTTTGCCTCTGAACTGTCATCTGTAATTTCTACTATCCAATCAGCAACTTGTACGCTGAGGTAAATATGGATAGTTCAACCCCTTTTCGTCTCCCTCGTAAAACGCCGTTTGGCATTGGTGAAAACGTTGCTGAATGGGCAACCGGTTTAAACCAACTTGATAAGTTCTACGCTCAACGCCCCGTTAATGCCGATATCAAAACTTTTCTCCGCTTCACGCTGGATATCTTAGGTATCGATTATCGCATTGCTCATGGTTCACTCGACTCAGTACCTAAACAAGGAGCTACCGTCATTGTGGCGAACCACCCGCTTGGTTGTGTGGAAGGCGTCATCTTGGCCGAACTCTTGTTGATGGTACGAGACGATATCCAAATTCTAGCCAATCAATACCTGAAAACCGTACCAGAGTTAGATCAGCTCTTCATTGGTGTCGATGTGTTTGAAGGCAGAGACGCCGTCAAATCGAATATGAAGGCCCTCAGAGCGGCTAATAAACACCTCGCAAGTGGCGGCTTATTGCTTGTCTTTCCTGCCGGTGAGGTTTCCCAGTTAGTCGATGCCAAACAGCAACGCTTGGAAGACAAAGCGTGGAGTCGAAGCGTAAGTAGCCTGATCCGCAAAAACAAAGCAACGACAGTTCCAGTATTCATCAGTGGTCAGAACTCGAAACGCTTCTATATGGCAGGGAAAATCCATCCACTTTTGCGTACCCTAATGCTCGGGCGGGAGCTACTGAACAAACATGCACAAACCATCAACTTGTCTTTTGGCCAAGCGATTAAATTCAAAGAGCTCAACACACTTAACGATGATCAAGTGGTGAACTATTTGCGGCTCAACACTTACTTGCTCAATCGTGAAACCCAATCAGTTAAGCCTTCTTCTTCATCAGAACTGCTCTCTCCAATAGCGGCAGGGTTACCCGTAGGCGAATTGCTTGAAGAGCTGAACAACTTACCAAAAGAGTCCAAGCTGCTAACAAGTGGTGAGTTCGATGTTTACTGCACGGAGTCGCAGAGTATCCCTTCCCTACTGCATGAAATTGGTCGCCTACGTGAGCTCAATTTCCGACAAGTTGGCGAAGGGACTGGACTAGCAATAGACATTGACCATTTCGATCATGATTACCTGCATCTGTTTGTGTGGGACAGAGAGAACCAATGCTTGGTGGGCGCGTATCGTTTAGGTCTGGTTGATCAACTGATTGAAAAGCGCGGCGTAGCAGGTCTGTATTCACGAACGTTGTTTAACTATGACCAACGCTTTATCGACCAAATGGGTAAATCCATTGAGATGGGGCGCTCTGTGATTGCACAGCAATATCAAAAGAGCATGAGCGCGCTACTGCTACTGTGGAAAGGCATCGCAACGTTCGTTCATCAAAACCCAGATTACACGCACCTATTTGGTCCGGTAAGCATTAGCAACGATTATAGCGATACTGCACGTCAATTACTGGCTCAATCAATGACACTGCACCACTACGACAACAATTGCGCAGAGTACGTCACACCTTCTAACCCACTTCCTGAGCACCACCGTGACTGGAACACCAGCATGCTCACTGCTCTGGGTGATTTACAGCTATTGTCACGTGTCATTGCCAGAATCGATGAAGGGAAAGGAGTGCCCGTTTTGCTGCGTCAGTACTTAAGCCTCAATGGCAAGCTGGTATGCTTCAACGTCGACCCTGCATTCAATAACGCTCTAGATGGATTGATTATGGTGGATTTGCGCGATGTTCAAGAAAAGACGTTGGCAAGGTATATGGGACGCGAGCAAGCTCATGACTACCTCGTCTATCATACTAATAGCAACGATGATTAAGAACAGTGATTAAGTAGAGAGTTGGGAATCACAAGAAGAACCGTGTGGCGACTCTCTTTATTTACCCTTTAATCAACTAATTAGGCGTGCTCCGTGAAGTGCGCCGAAAAGACTCTTATAGATACAATCTATCGAAAGATCTAGATAGCATTTATCTCACCAATTCCGTCACAAACTTTCACAAAAAACAAAAGCAGACCCAAGTCACACTTTAAATCCACCACAACTCAACACAAAACGTGATATTGATCATCGCAAGTATTTAATTCGAATTTCAAAAAAAATCAAAAGTGATCAAAGTCACAAAGTATTTTGATTTTAAATTTGTCAGAAGATCGGATTGATCACTAATATTTTTATTGACAGATTTAAAAGTGGCTTTTTGTTATTAAGTTACAAGTTAATAAGTTGAACTTGGTCACTTAAAAACCGTTTCTCAGCCTAAGAAATGCGGGCGTAGATCACGAAAAACCCGTTGTCAGTTCCAATTGGAAAATGTGTGGTAAATTGATTGGGTACTAAGCAATCAAACAAACGGTTTTGGCGAACCGTTTACTACAACAAGATTCATCAGAACATCGAACGGGGAATTGTTATGATATCACCAGATGCCAAGATCAAGATACAAAATTTTGGTCGTTTTCTGTCAAACATGGTAATGCCAAACATCGGCGCGTTTATCGCGTGGGGCTTTATCACTGCTCTATTTATCCCAACTGGATGGCTACCAAACGAAACGTTAGCCTCTATGGTTGGCCCAATGATTACCTACTTGCTGCCACTACTTATCGGTTACACCGGTGGTAAATTAGTTGGTGGCGATCGTGGTGCGGTAGTCGGTGCAATCACAACAATGGGTGTGATTGTCGGCACAGACATCCCAATGTTTATGGGGGCAATGATGGTCGGCCCAATGGGCGGCTGGGCTATCAAGAAATTCGATAACTACATCGATGGTAAAGTAAAAAGTGGCTTCGAGATGTTGGTTAACAACTTCTCTGCGGGCATCATCGGCATGCTATGTGCGATCCTTGCTTTCATCTTTATCGGTCCATTCGTAAAAATTCTTTCTGGTGGCTTGGCGGCCGGCGTTAACTTCCTAGTTTCTGCTCACCTACTACCACTGACTTCAATCTTCGTTGAACCTGCGAAGATCCTTTTCCTAAACAATGCGATCAACCACGGTATTTTCTCTCCACTGGGTATCCAGCAAGCGTCTGAAACAGGTCAGTCGATCTTCTTCCTAATCGAAGCAAACCCAGGTCCTGGTCTAGGTATCCTGCTAGCTTACATGGTGTTTGGTAAAGGTACGGCTCGTCAAACTGCAGGTGGTGCATCAATCATCCACTTCTTCGGCGGTATCCACGAGATTTACTTCCCATACATCCTAATGAACCCTCGCCTAATCCTTGCGGCTATCGCAGGTGGTATGACTGGCGTATTCGTTCTAACTATCTTTAACGCAGGTATCGTTTCTCCAGCATCACCAGGTTCAATCTTTGCAATCTTGTTGATGACTCAGAAAGGCTCAATCGTTGGTGTTCTAGCGTCTATCGCAGCAGCAACAGGCGTGTCATTCGCCGTAGCAGCACTGCTAATGAAGACTCAAACGTCAACAGAAGAAGACGGTGATGAAGCAGCACTAGAAAAAGCAACATCACAAATGAAAGACATGAAATCTGCATCTAAAAACGATGCGGTGGTAAACAGCCAAAGCAAAGGTGACGTAGACCTAGCGACAGTACAAAGCATCATTGTCGCTTGTGATGCGGGCATGGGCTCGAGTGCAATGGGCGCGAGCATGCTACGCAAAAAGGTTCAAGACGCAGGTCTGAACATCCACGTAACCAACCTTGCCATTAACAGCTTACCAGAGAGTGCAGATATCGTGATTACTCATAAAGACTTAACGGATCGTGCACGTAAGCATGCTCCAAACGCACACCACATTTCATTGACTAACTTCCTAGACAGCGAGATGTACAACCAGCTAGTCACCAAACTACTAGCAGCGCAAAACCAATCCGCAGCCAATGACGACCAAATGGTAAAAGTTTCGCTCGTGGCAGCAAACGACGACAACTTCGAGCCACAGCAAACGTCGGTGTTCCAAATCCAGCGTGAAAACATTCACCTAGGTTTGAAAGCTGCCAACAAAGAAGAAGCGATTCGCTTCGCGGGCAACAAGTTGGTCGAACTTGGCTACGCAGAACCAGAATACGTAGACGCGATGTTTGAGCGTGAAGCATTGGTTCCAACTTACCTAGGCGAATCTATCGCAGTGCCTCACGGCACGGTAGAAGCGAAAGACCGCGTGAAGAAAACCGGCATTGTAATCTGCCAATACCCATCGGGTATCCAATTTACTGAAGACGACGATGATGTAGCGAAACTGGTTATCGGCATTGCCGCTAAGAACGATGAGCACATCCAGGTGATTACCACCATTACGAACGCGCTCGATGAGCCGGAGGCAATTGAGAAGCTAACCAGCACCAACGATGTGGAAGAGATTCTGAACATCC
This sequence comes from Vibrio sp. Vb1554, assembly GCF_033344235.1. Taxonomy (NCBI): domain Bacteria; kingdom Pseudomonadati; phylum Pseudomonadota; class Gammaproteobacteria; order Vibrionales; family Vibrionaceae; genus Vibrio; species Vibrio sp. Vb1554. Next base: position 7,120 of record NZ_JAWPOJ010000015.1, read on the forward strand.
TTGGCGGTCAACAAGCGGCTTAATTACCCCTTTAATTTGCTCCTGAGGCAAATGAGGTCAGCTGTCACCCCCTATGCGGTTGGCCTCCCCCTAGTTTCGTAAGTCAACATTTTAGACATTGGTAGGTAAGAATTATGAAAAACGCAGTTCATTTTGGCGCAGGTAACATTGGTCGTGGCTTCATCGGAAAACTCTTAGCAGATGCAGAAGTCGAGGTCACATTTGCAGACGTTGACGCTCCACTCGTCGACCAACTGAGTCACAAGCAAGAATACAAAGTAAAAGTGGTCGGTACTGAGTGCCAAATCGACACAGTAACTCACGTCACCGCGGTAAACTCAGCCAGTGAAGATGTCATTGACCGCATTGTAAAAACCGACTTGGTCACAACAGCGGTTGGCCCTAACGTACTGGACATCATTGCAAAAACCATCGCTACCGGCATTGCTAAGCGCTTTGCAGCAGGTAACGATAAGCCATTGAACATCATCGCGTGTGAAAACATGGTTCGTGGCACCACACACCTAAAAGGTGAAGTGTACAAACACTTGGATGAATCATTGCACGCGAAAGCAGACGAATTGGTTGGCTTTGTCGATTCAGCGGTAGACCGCATCGTGCCACCAGCAGAAGCAGCGAACGATGACCCACTAGAAGTGACGGTAGAGAGCTTTAGCGAATGGATTGTGGATGAGCAGCAATTCAAGGGCGAAATCCCTGACATAGCTGGCATGGAAAGAACCAACAACCTAATGGCATTCGTAGAACGCAAGCTATTCACTCTCAATACAGGCCACTGCATTACCGCTTACCTAGGTTGCTTGAAAGGCCATCGCACCATTCGTGAAGCAATTGAAGACCCTAGCATTCACGCTGAAGTAAAACAGGCGATGCAAGAGAGTGGTGAAGTGCTGATCAAACGCTACGGCTTCGACCGTGACATGCACAACGCCTACATCGAGAAGATTTTAGGACGCTTTGCCAACCCATACTTAGTGGATGAGGTGGATCGCGTAGGTCGTCAACCAATTCGAAAATTGGGTGCAAACGATAGATTAGTGAAGCCTTTACTCGGTACAATTGAGTATGGCACTGAAAATCAAACACTTTTGAAAGGCATTGCCGCTGCGTTGAAGTACACTAACGACACTGACCCACAAGCCGTAGAGCTACAAAACTCATTAAAAGAAGTGGGTGTGAAGAAGACGCTAGCGACATACACAGGTCTTGCAGAAGACAGTGCTGAAGTGGCTCAAATCGAGACACTTTACAACCAACTTTGATTTACCTAGGGGAGCTCGGCTCCCCTTCTATGCCCTTCTCTGCTTGAAGAGTTGGGATAGCTAATAATTAGAAATGTATTCAGTATATGGCAGATAACATCAACGAAACCGAGATCATTGAGCGATTAAACAGCGCCCCATCGGTACGAGGCTTTTTCATTGCAGCAGTCGACGTTTTTAACGATTCGATCGACGGGTTGGTGCAAAGAATCTTTCGTAAAGATAACTTCGCTGTTCAATCGGTTGTCGGTCCGCTGCTACAAGACTCTGGACCGCTGGGCGATCTGTCTGTTCGTTTGAAGTTATTGTTTGGCTTGGGGGTGCTCCCCGATGACATTTACCACGACATCGAAGACATCATCAAACTCAAAAACCAACTCAATAATGACGCTTCAGATTACGAATTCACTGACCCGAATATTCTAGAACCAATTAAGAAACTGCACTTGGTGAAGAAAATGGGCATGGTACAACTGGAAGTCAGCGAACCAGATGACGACATCGACCTTGAGTTTTATCAGCTACAACTGCAACGTCAACAACAAATCATTAAGTCAGGGCTCTCACTTGCCATTGTCGAGATTTGCAATGAGCTCGGCAAAGACAGCCCTTTTTAATCGAAAAACTGGCAAGGAAGCCTCCTCAACTCGCCCCTCTTTTGGCACATTCTTCTATACAACGTGCGTGAAAGCCATCACAGTCCATATTCCGATGTCTCTGTAACATCAGACCAATCTATCGCTAGTATTGAAACGGTATCGCATGCTTTCAATCGAAGACACTAAAACTAAGTGGGAGTTTTTCCAGAAACACCACTGGGTATCTCCAGAATTTTCCCGCACTCCCGTCCTCGAGTCGTGGGAGCGTTGCATAAAGCAATGCAGCCCTTACACCTGGTCAAAACCACATATTGCCTCTGGATTTACCTTCTCATCTCTAATGAAGCGCAACGAACATCTCATCGAATGCGCCACGACCGTACTTGAAGACACTTACGACATGCTAGGGGACGAAGACCTGGTATTGATGGTAACCGATGGCAACGGCTGTATTCTCTCCACCGTCGGGCACGACTCTATGCGACAAGAGATGCAAACGCTCGGCATAAAACAAGGCTGTTTTCTCTCCGAAGGAAAGATAGGCACAAATGCAGTCAATCTCTGTATCAATACTCATATCCCGTGTGAAGTTTTTGCCGCCGAACATTTCAATCGCCACTTGCACTCTTATGCCTCTGTAGCGGCGCCTGTTTTTGACCAATTTGGCAAATTACGCGGTACAACATGCCTTTTCAGAAAAGCGGAAAGCTATAAGAAAGAAGACTTAGTCATCATCGCGTCGAGCGCGAAAGAAGTCAGCTTGCAAATCCACATTCAGTCGGAACAAGAAAACATGAACCGCCTCACTTGTGCGCATAACGCAACGTTAGAGTGCATGGATGACGGCCTTCTGGCCTGGGATGAAGAAAGCCGTATAACAATGGTAAATCACCAGTCCGAGCGCTTGTTAAACATTGAAGCCAGTCAGGTCTTGGATAAAGAAGTCTTTTCTGTTTTACGCTTCCCACCGAATGTCCTTACTAGTATTGAGTCAGGTGCGAGCATAAACCGTAAACTCACAACGGTAGAGGTTCGTGGCGAGTTTGTTGAGGCGATCATCACCTTGCGTCCACTCAATGACGGCACACACTTATTGTTCTTGCACCCTATCGATAAAATTCGCGAACTTGCTCAACAACAAATAGGTGGCAGTGCGCGCTATACGTTCAGCACTTTGCCCGTCATTTCACGAAAAATGAAGCATGTCATTACCGTGGCAAAACGGGCCATAAAGTCCAAATCACCGATTCTAATTACGGGTGAAGAAGGTGTAGGAAAAGCCACTCTCGCCATGGCGATTCATAACGAAAGCACCTACAAAGAAGGGCCGTTCATTACGCTCAACTGCCGCTCCATCAATACAGAGCAACTGGTCAAAGAAACCCTGGGGTATGACGAAGGGCAAGGCATGCCTTCAAAGTTTGAGCTCGCCCATGGCGGTACGCTCTTTTTAGAAAAGGTGGAATATCTGTCGCCCGATTTACAAGCCGTGCTACTTAAGTTGTTAAAAACTGGGCTCGTCAGCCGCAGCGACAGTTTGCGATTGATCCCCGTAGATTTTCAACTTATTACCAGCACCGCTTCAGAGATCAGCGAGTATGTCACTCAGCGCTCATTTGGTCGGCAACTTTATTATGAAATCTCCTCGAACGAGCTGCATATTCCACCACTACGAAAGCGTAAAGAAGACATTGAATTTCTCGTCCAGCAACTTATCAGCCATTATGAACGCCGCCACAATGTGACGATCTCGATAGAGCCAGTCGCACTGGAAGCGTTGATGAATTTTCGTTGGTCAGGCAACAACTCTGAATTAAGAAATCGAACTGAGCGAATTTTGCTTAACCGCAGTTCCAACTTAATCAAGCTGAACGATATTCCTGAAGACATTAAACTGAATTCTCGCCATACCGCAGAAAATACGCCAGTAATCACGTTAGAAGAAGCCGAGAGAAGAGCGATTGTTCAGGCTTGGAATCAGTGTGATGGCAAAATGCATGATATGGCGAAAGCATTGCAAATTGGCCGCACGACCTTATGGAGAAAAATTAATAAGTTTGGGCTGCAGGAGCAAATGAAGCTGTATTAAGTCGTGAATTGGCGTTCCTATAACAAAAGTAAAACCGGCGTAAGCACGCCGGTACAGGTGTACTAACGATAAGGTATCGATTAAACATCGACAGACAACTGACGAATCTGCGCTTTTAGTCCCGGTAGCATGCTCGAACTGGCGCTGAATTTTCGCAACCCCACGCGGAGCAATGTTTCTGTGGCATTTGGATCGCCAGCCATCTCACCACACATACTAACCGGTATGCCCGCGCGATCGCCTGCTGCACACGTGAGCTCAATGGCTTTTAGTACCGATGGTTCAAAGTAGTTCACCAATTCAGCAACAGCGGCGTTACCTCGATCGGCAGCCATAACATATTGAGTCAAATCATTGGTGCCGATAGAGAAAAAGTCGACTTCTCGAGCTAACGCATCAGCATTCAACACCGCGGCTGGCACCTCAATCATAATACCAACGCGCAAATGAGTCGCATCCAAGCCGAGTTGGTTTGCTTGATGCGCCAACAGCACTTTTACTTTTCTCACTTCTTCAACCTGAGCCACCATCGGTATCATCAATTGAATATTCGGTTGCTCGTGAAAGGCTCTCAGAATGGCTCGAAGTTGAGCGGTAAACAATGACTCATGTTGAAGACACAACCGCACCCCTCTCAAACCTAAAAATGGATTATCTTCTGCTGGCATAGGATAAGCGGCTAAAGGCTTGTCACCGCCAACATCTAGACTACGAATCGTAAGTGGCTTATCACCAAGTGCGGCGGCAATATCACGATACACTTGGTATTGCGCTTCCTCAGTTGGCAACTCATCACTGTTTTGAAATAGAAACTCAGTCCGAAATAGACCAACGCCCTCAGCTCCTGATGTTAGTGCATCATCAATATCTTTCGGTCCACCAATATTGGCGAGTACTGGAATATGGACACCATCACAGGTGACTGCGGCTTGCTGAGCACTCGCTAATGCACGTTGTCGGATGCTTTGCCACTCAATTTGCTGAGCTTCTAATTCCTGCTGTACGGCATCTGAAGGAGAGAACCATAAATGCCCTCGGAAGCCATCAATAGTCACCACTTGACCAGCACGCACAGCATCAAGGCAGCCCTGAGCTTTAACGATGGCAGTAATCCCCATCGCACGAGCAAGAATCGCACTGTGAGAGGTTTTCCCTCCCTCACTCAAACAGATACCAAGCACTTTCGATTTATCAAGCCCGGCCACATCAGAAGGCATCAGGTCGCGGGCCAACAAAATACTCGGTTCCTGAATGTCGATGGCATTAGGCGTTACGCCTGTCATTTCGACCATAACTTGGCGTGCGATATCATGTACATCTGCTTCGCGTTCCCGCATGTACTGACTTTCTGCCTGGCGAAACTCTTCGGCCAACGTTTGCAGTGATTCTACCCAAGCTTGCTCGGCTATCATGCCCGTTTGAATTCGCGACTCGACCGATGCCCATAATTCTGGGTCACTGAGCATCATGCTATGAGCAGCAAATATTTCCCCTTTCGGCTGCTTCGCTTGCTCCTGCAAATGTTGAACAACCACGCCTATCGCACGCTTAACCCGTTCAATTTCATCTTGTTCACTTTGGAAATCACGTTCAGGCACAGCTGGCATTTCATGAGTAAAAAGGACAGCAGGAGCAGTAGCGATACCGTCATTAACTCGAATACCAACAACAGCACCTTCAATCTGACTTGAGGCCATGCCATCGAGCAGAGTATCCGAGCTTTCTTCAGGTTCGACAATGCCTTGCTCAACCGCCTCTTTTTCTCCGAAGTGCTCATAAGCTAAGGCTTCAAATGCCTTGATTGCTTCACTGGATTGAGAGCCGAGTGCGCACAGCGTGATCGTCTCTTGACTACGAACGCCAAGTTTCGCAATGCTGTTTAAGCTTTTCGCGTTCACACGGCGCTCGCCTTTTTTCAACCATAATTGGCAGTCAAAAGGCGCGAGTGTACCAACAATGGCCGCAGCGGGACGAGCATGTAATCCATGCGGATTTTGCACCACCCAATCAAATGTCCGTTCTTGCTCAAAGTTCTCTGATACTGGCGCTATCTCAGCGGATGTTAGTGGCTGATCACCAAGGTGCTCTTGTTTTACGCTTAACGCATTCTGTGCCTCTTCGACTACCGTCGATAAAGGCAGTCCGGCGGCGGCAGCCACCGACGCCGCCATGGTTCCTTCAACAATAGGTGCCGAGATAAGGGTGACATTTTCCCTCACATGATCATCAATCAGATCCAGAGCCATTTCCGTGCTAAGCAACGCGCTGCCAAGATCCATCAACACAACAACCCCTTGTTGACCTTGTACCTGCTCAATCGCTTCCATCACGGCAATGGCATCGGTTCCGATCGGGTTCTCTGGATCATCAATCCCAGCCGCAATCGCAAGCTTGGCTTTGCCTTGCGTCATTTGGGTGGCAAGTTCGGCCACCCCTTCTGCAAGTCGACGACTATGAGATACGACTACAATTCCCACCATCTTAATTACCTGCTATTGCCTGCTGTAGTGCTTTAATCATTAACAAAGAAGAGGTTGCACCGGGATCTTGGTGACCAATACTACGTTCCCCCAGATAGCTTGCTCGCCCTTTTTTCGCCAACATTTCAATCGTGGCAACCGCGTTCGTTTCTGCTAGCTCAACCATTTCATTCAGTAAGTGATCGGCGCTCATGCCATTTTCTAACGACGCCTTCACGCTAACTAAAACGGGTAACCAAACATCACACATGGTTTTATCACCCAGTTCCGCTTTACCACGAGACACCACGCCATCCACACCGCTTTTTAGTGCATCCACTAACTCTTCAAACGTTAATTGCTCTCGAGTTCCGACAGCGGCAGCCGTACGAATAAACAGCGTGCCATACAGCGGGCCACTTGCCCCACCGACACTAGAAAGCAAGGTCATGCCCGTATTCTTGAGAATGCTGCCGATATTTTGGTCCGCAAATTGCGGCAGTTTTTCAGCAACTTTTTTAAAGCCACGGCTCATATTGAGACCGTGGTCGGCGTCACCAATATCACGATCAAGGTCGGTCAGAAAATCTTGATTCTCTTGATACGTTTTTGCACATAACTCTAGCCAGTGAACGATATGTTGTTTTTCAATTTGCATGTTTGCTCTCCCCTGTTACCACTTGATCGCGGCCGTATCGACAGGAGCATCAAACAGCTCCAACATCTCTTTGTCTGCCTTCAGCAACGTAATCGAAACGCCTTCCATATCGAGTGACGTACAGAAGTTGCCAACCATATTACGCACGATACGGAACCCTGCTTGCTCGCAGTTATGAGCCAGACGGCGGTACACTCCGTAAAGCTCTGAAGTTGGCGTACCACCCATACCATTCACCATCACGATGTAGTCATGTTCAGCGACGAAAGGCTCAATGCTGGATTCCACTTCATCCCATTCACCTTCGTCACGATTCCAAATACGCAATGTGCGCTGATAAGGTGTGTTTTCAGCAACTTCAGCAAACATTTCATCCACTAACGTATCGACGTCAGTGTATTTCACTCGCTTGATACCTGGTTCACCATGGATACCAACACCAAACTCCACTTCATCATCTTCCAGAACAAAAGATGGTTTACCTGCTGCGGGTACAACACAAGCATTAAGCGCCACGCCAAATGAACGACAGTGATTATTAACGCGACGAGCCAGTGCTTCACATTGCTCCAACGAATAACCTTTGCTCGCGGCAGCCCCAACTAACTTTTCAACCAATACCGTTCCAGCTACGCCACGGCGACCAGCGGTATACAGGCTGTCTTTGACTGCAACATCGTCATCCACCAACACCGACCCAACTTTGATGCCATCGGTATGAAGCAGCTCCACAGCCGTTTCAAAGTTCAACACGTCTCCGGTGTAGTTTTTAATGATAAATAGCACGCCTTCACCAGTATTCACTTGGTTGCCACATTCGTACATTTGATCTGGCGTTGGTGAAGTAAATACCTCTCCAGGGCAGGCGCCTGTCAGCATGCCTTTACCAATAAAACCTGCGTGCAAAGGTTCATGACCACAGCCACCACCAGAAACCAATGCCACTTGCCCCGGCGTTTCCTCATGCCACATGTAACGAGGTTCGTAGTTCGCTTTTAGCTCAGGGCGGGACAATGCCAGGCCTTCCATTTGCTGCAATACAACATCATCAACTTGGTTAATTAATTTTTTCATCGTTCTATCTCATTCCATTTATATTTTTATGTAGGGTATGAATTCATCTTAAACAGAGAAAAAGCGTGCTCAACAAAAATCAATCCGTTTCATATTGAAACGAAATCTTCGGCATTTTTGTTTCAATATGAAACGTAAAACGACAAATTTTCCTGAATAGTGATCGTCGCCATAAAGCATGCTGATGCTTATTACTTCTGACAGTCGGTTTGACACAGAGGTCATAAAAGCATGGAACAAAAGCAGAGATATCCTTCACCACTTACCACACCAAACCTAATATAAACCTTATCCCTACAATGGATATTCATTGCAGTCCAAAACACACATAAAAAGGTTAAAGGTTTGAATTATGGACAAAATTATTATCAGCCCAAGCAAATACGTCCAAGGTGAACAAGTACTTACATCTATCGCTCACTATGTGAAAACATTGGGTGAACGTCCGTTAGTAATTGCCGATGAGTTCGTGACTAACCTGGTTGGTGATGACGTCAAGCAAAGTTTTGCTGACGAAAAGCTTCCACTCACTATGAACATTTTTGGTGGCGAATGTTCGCGCGTTGAGATTGAACGCATCACGGACATTTGTGCGACTCAAAAACACGATGTCATTGTCGGTATTGGTGGTGGTAAAACGTTAGATACAGCAAAGGCTGTTGCGTTTTACACCAAAATTCCTGTCGTGGTGGTTCCTACCATTGCCTCGACAGATGCACCAACCTCAGCGCTTGCGGTGATATACACACCTGAAGGTGAATTTGCAGAATATTTGATGATCCCTAAAAACCCAGACATGGTCATCATGGATACGTCAGTCATCGCCAAAGCCCCTGTTCGCTTACTTGTATCGGGGATGGGCGACGCGCTTTCCACCTACTTTGAAGCTCGTGCCAACATGACTTCTGGTAAGGCAACAATGGCTGGTGGGTTAGCGACGCGTTCAGCACAAGCGCTTGCGAAACTTTGCTATGAAACCTTGCTTGAAGATGGTGTAAAAGCAAAAGCTGCGGTAGAAAATGGTGTGAGCACCAAAGCGGTAGAAAACATTATTGAAGCCAATACATACCTAAGCGGTATCGGTTTTGAAAGCAGTGGTCTAGCGGGTGCTCACGCTATTCATAACGGCCTAACTAAGCTTGAAGAGTGTCATCATCTCTATCATGGTGAGAAAGTCGCGTTCGGCACACTAGTTCAGCTGGTACTAGAAAACGCAGCGATGGAAGAGATTAATACGGTTCTTGCATTCTGCCGCTCTGTAGGTCTACCAACCAACTTATTTGATATGGGCGTTAAAGAGCTTAACCACGCTAAGTTGCGCGAGGTCGCCGAAGCCTCAACGGCCGAGGGAGAAACCATCCACAATATGCCATTCCCAGTGACGGCAGAAAATGTCTACTCTGCAATTCTAACCGCTCACCAGTTGGGTCAATAACTCACCCCCTTAAAGTGGGCTTAAATAAAAAAGCGGCACATACTCTCGCATGTGCCGCTTGGATTTTTGCTGTTAAGCGTAATTACTCAACCGTTACCGCTTTCGCCAGGTTACGTGGTTGGTCTACGTCCGTACCTTTGATCAGTGCTACGTAGTAAGACAGCAATTGCATTGGGATGGTGTAGTAGATCGCCGCCGTGATTTCACTAACGTGAGGCATCGTGATGATCTTCATTGTTTCATCGCCTTCGAAGCCTGCGTCTGCATCTGCGAATACATACAGAAGACCGCCACGCGCACGCACTTCTTCAACGTTTGATTTTAGCTTTTCAAGTAGGTCGTTGCTTGGTGCAACCACAACAACAGGCATGTCAGCATCAATTAGAGCCAGAGGACCGTGTTTTAGTTCACCCGCCGCGTACGCTTCTGCGTGGATGTAAGAGATCTCTTTCAGTTTTAGAGACGCTTCCATCGCGATTGGGTAGAACTCGCCACGGCCTAGGAACAATGTGTGGTGCTTGTCTGCAAAATCCGTTGCTAGTGCTTCAATTTCTTTCTCGAAAGAAAGTGCCGCGTTGATTTGCTTAGGAAGTGCGTGTAGCGCTTCAACAATCTCTTTTTCTTTCTCTTTGCTAATGCGACCTTGCTCTTTACCCAGTGCCGTTACCAACATAAGTAGTGCAGAAAGTTGAGTCGTGAACGCTTTGGTTGAAGCCACACCGATTTCAACACCAGCGCGAGTCATGAACGCAAAATCTGATTCACGAACCAGAGAAGAGCCCGCTACGTTACAGATGGTCATCGCCGCCATGTAACCTTTCTCTTTTGCTAGGCGAAGTGCTGCTAGGGTATCAGCGGTTTCACCAGACTGAGACAACGTGATCAATAGGCTGTTTGGACGAGTCACAAACTTGCGGTAACGGAATTCAGACGCAATTTCTACATCACAGCTAACGCCTGCAATGTCTTCAAACCAGTAACGTGCCGTCATACCTGCGTTGTAAGACGTACCACACGCCACGATTTGTACGTGTTCTACTTTGCTTAGAATGTCTGCCGCGTGCACACCGATCGCGTCTGTCACAACAGAGTCTGCCGTGATACGACCTTCCATTGTGTTGATCAACGCTTTAGGTTGCTCATAGATTTCTTTTTGCATGAAGTGACGGTATTGGCCTTTATCACCTGCATCATGCTCTGCGTTAGATTCAACAATTTCACGCTCAACTGGCTCACCCGTTGCATCAAACACAGTGACTTCACGGCGAGTAATTTCTGCTACGTCACCTTCTTCTAAGTACATGAAACGGCGCGTAACGTTAAGTAATGCAAGTTGGTCAGACGCTAGGAAGTTTTCACCTACACCAAAACCGATCACGATCGGGCTGCCTGAACGCGCTACTACGATGCGTGAAGGATCTTTGCGATCCAACGCTACCGTGCCGTATGCGCCTTCAAGTTGTTTTGCTGTTTTTTGTACCGCTTCTAATAACGTTTCTGAAGTACGAAGTTCCCACTCAACCATGTGTGCGATAACTTCTGTATCCGTTTGCGATTCAAACACGTAGCCACGAGATTGAAGCAGCTCACGCAGCTCTTCATGGTTTTCGATGATGCCGTTATGTACCACTGCGATATCACCAGACATGTGTGGGTGAGCATTGATTTCAGAAGGTTCACCGTGCGTCGCCCAACGAGTGTGCGCAATACCAGTTCCGCCGATCACTTTTGCTTCTTCTACTGCATCAGCCAATTCTTGTACTTTACCCAAGCGACGAACGCGCGTTAGGTTTGATTCGCCATCAACAACCGCAACGCCAGCAGAGTCGTAACCGCGGTACTCTAAGCGGCGTAGACCTTCAACCAAAATTTCTGCAACATCTCGTTGTGCTACTGCACCTACGATTCCACACATGTGTTTATCTCCGTTTGTAGTTTTGTTCTTCCCTAGCCATGATTTCAAATAGAGGCAGCAAGCAAAGGCCTTTATCCAGAGGGAAGTGAAATATGAAACTGATTACATTATTAGGCGCAAATGACTTTCACGCCATGTTGTTCAATCTGTACTTTATGCTCTGCTTGGATATCTGCATCGGTCACCAACACATCAACTTGATGCCAAGCGAGCTCTAAGTTTGGGATCTTACGGCCGATTTTTTCGGACTCGATCATTACGATCACTTCACGTGACGCTTCTGCCATTACCTTACTTAAGCCAACCAATTCATTAAATGTCGTGGTTCCACGCTCGAGATCGATGCCATCCGCACCGATGAATAGTTGGTCAAAGTCGTAAGCTCGTAATACAGATTCGGCTACTTTGCCTTGAAAGGACTCTGAGTGCGTATCCCAAGTACCGCCAGTCATCAGCAGTGTCGGTTCGCTCTCTAATTCATTAAGAGCGTTAGCAACATGCAACGAGTTGGTCATGACCACTAAGCCACGTTTATCATTCAACTGTTGAATCAGCGCGGCAGTCGTGCTGCCACTGTCGATCACGATGCGATTATGATCGCGAATCAATGATGCTGCTGCTTTTGCTAAGCTTAACTTTCGAGTCGAAACATTAGCGCCCAATTCTTCGTGAATGACTTCCTTTGGGATAGCAATCGCACCGCCATAGCGGCGTAGAAGTTGGCCGTTTTTCTCTAAAGAAGCTAAATCCTTTCTAATCGTGACCTCTGAGGTTTCGAATTTCTGAGCAAGTTCATCAACGCTGACTTCTCCTAGTTCAGAAACCAAGTTAGAAATGGCGTGTCTTCTTAATTGAGTATTTCGTTTCGACATTTAAGTTTTGATTTTAAGTTTCGATGTGAAACTTATTATAGTCAAACCGAAACTTTTAAGTCCATTTATTTCGATCCAAAAAATTAATATTTCTCGATAAAACCTTGTCCTAAGACAATTCTTAAACAGTGATATTGGATTCATTCAGTGGTAGAATTCGCCACCGAAAAGAAAAAAAATTACAGAATTGAAGGCTATTTTTTTGCAACTTTCTGCATATAAAGTGGGATTAGTCACAAAAAGGTAACCAAAATCGCCGATCTTTTAGTCATAAAATGACTAAACTTGGTGAAAGACTTTCAGAATCTGAAGTTCTAATAATGAGACGAAAAATCGGTGGGTGACAGGTACTAAATGTCATCAAAAACGTCCTGACTTCAGAGTAAATAACCGACTTTCAAATTGTAACTATACTTACCGGAGAGTATCTTCCATGAAAAAGACCAAAATCGTATGTACGATTGGCCCTAAAACAGAATCTGTAGAGAAGCTAACTGAACTAGTTAACGCAGGCATGAACGTAATGCGCCTTAACTTCTCTCACGGTGACTACGAAGAACACGGCACTCGTATCGCGAACTTCCGTAAAGTAATGGAAGCTACTGGCAAACCACTAGCAATTCTTCTAGATACTAAAGGTCCAGAAATCCGCACTATCAAGCTAGAAGGCGGTAACGATGTTGATCTAGTAGCAGGTCAAGAATTCACTTTCACAACTGACACTTCAGTTGTAGGTAACAAAGATAAAGTTGCAGTAACTTACGCTGGTTTCGCAGCAGACCTAAACGTAGGTAACACTATCCTAGTAGACGACGGTCTAATCGAGATGGAAGTTATCTCTAAGACTGAAACTGAAGTTAAATGTAAAGTTCTTAACAACGGTGCACTAGGCGAAAACAAAGGTGTTAACCTTCCTGGCGTTTCTGTAAACCTACCTGCACTATCTGAAAAAGATAAGAACGACCTTAAGTTTGGTTGTGAGCAAGGCGTTGACTTCGTAGCAGCTTCTTTCATCCGTAAAGCGTCTGACGTTCAAGAAATCCGTGAAGTACTTGCTGCAAACGGCGGCGAGAACATCCACATCATCTCTAAGATCGAAAACCAAGAAGGTGTTGATAACTTCGACGAGATCCTAGAGCTTTCTGACGGCATCATGGTTGCTCGTGGTGACCTAGGTGTTGAAATCCCAGCTGAAGAAGTAATCTTCGCTCAGAAAATGATGATCGAGAAGTGTAACCGTGCACGTAAGATGGTTATCACTGCAACTCAAATGCTTGATTCTATGATCAACAACCCACGTCCTACTCGTGCGGAAGCAGGCGACGTTGCTAACGCAGTAATGGACGGTACTGACGCAGTAATGCTTTCTGGTGAAACGGCGAAAGGTAAATACCCTGTTGAAGCGGTAACTATCATGGCTCAAATCGCGAACCGTACTGACTCAGCGCTAAAAGCTGAACTAGGTTCTCGTCTAGACAGCCCACGTCTTCGTATCACTGAAGCAGTATGTAAAGGCGCTGTAGACACAGCTGAGAAACTAGCTGCTCCACTTATCGTTGTTGCAACTGAAGGCGGTAAGTCTGCACGTTCAGTACGTAAGTACTTCCCAACTGCAAACATTCTAGCGCTAACAACTAACAAGAAAACTGCTGCACAGCTAGTTCTAACTAAAGGTGTTACTCCTGTAGTTGTTGATTCAATCGAAAGCACTGACGCATTCTACGTAGCGGGTAAAGAACTTGCTCTAGAATCAGGTCTAGGTAACAAAGGCGATATCGTTGTTATGGTTTCTGGCGCTCTAGTTGCTTCAGGTACTACGAACACAGCTTCTGTACACGTGCTATAAGACTGAACTTTTAACACTTCAGTTTCTTGAGAAGGAGGGCTTATGCCCTCCTTTTTTATATGGCTTTCTTGCTCTCATAATAGGCTAATTGTATTATTTACCTCTATCAGAATTTCGTACTGTTTAATTTTATCGTCACGATTAAAGTTTCTATGAGGTGTATGTGTCTAGTCCCACTCTTACCGACAAAGTATTAAGAATGATCCGTCAGGATATTCTCGATGGCGAGCTTAAACCAGGTCAAAAACTCGTGGTTGCCGAACTCAAAGAGAAGTACAACGTAGGAGCGTCACCCATTCGAGAAGCATTGGTGCAATTATCTTGGAGCAAGTACGTCAAACTCGAGCCGCAAAAAGGCTGCTGGGTTGCACCTGTATGTAAAGATGAGTTACATGACTTGTACGAAAGCCTGCAAATGGTCTCCGCATACTTACTCAGTAAGGCAATTATGATTGGCGATGAAAAATGGGAACTGGATGTACTAACTGCTTATCACAAGTTATCCCGAGTAAAACCTGGCGAAAGCTTTTGTTGGAGGGAATGGGAAGAGCGCCAAAATCAGTTTCTTACTGCGCTGTTTGAAGGTGCTGGCTCTGTCAATATGTTTGGGTTTTTCCGCGATCTACTCACGCAAATTAAACGCTACCAATACTTCGCGATGCAGATTTTAGGCACAGGGAACCCTGGGCACTGTAATCTCGATGAGCAAGAAATACTGATGAAGGCATCGCTAGACAAAAAGAGTCAGGATGCTTTAGGTTATCTAGAGCGTTATTTGAGACAGTCAATACAGTGTATCGAAGCCGCCATCGACAACCAATGTCGCATACTGGCTAGCGAATAACGCTGAGACTAAAAAGCGGGGGTCTATCCCCGTTTTTTCGTTTTTGTAAAAGCACTAAGCAATATCATCATAACTATGACATAGCGATACGCAGTTACGCCCTGCACTTTTTGACTCATACAAAGCAATATCAGCACATTTATACGTTCTTGTACGATCAGAGGTTAAATCACTATACCCAGCACTGACAGTAATGCCTCTATCACTACGCATTTGAACCGCGACACGTAGCCTGTTCAATACAATTTCAGCCTCTTCTAGTGTTGTATGCGGCATAATCACTGCAAATTCCTCACCACCGACACGAGATACAAAGTCTGTGCTGCGGACTTCTTCTAGGAGGGTTTCTGCGACACTACAAATCACCTTGTCTCCTTCGTCGTGGCCAAGCTCGTCATTAATACGTTTAAAGTGGTCAATATCAAACAACGCCAAACAAGCAGGAGGGCTATCAGGATAGCGTTCAATAATCCCCGCATATTGCGCCAATTGCTCTTCAAATTTTCGGCGGTTCCACAACCCCGTCAAGCCATCTTTTTCGCTTAGGTTTCGTAATTTTTCTTCTAACTCTTTTTGCCCAGAGATATCCACCAGCGACGTAATGTAATAACTCACTTTACCTGACTTGGTTAAATTCGCCTGAATACGCATTATTGCAGTAAAGACTTGATTAAACTTAGTTCGACAACGAATCTCCCCTTCCCATACGTGTTCACTCTTCAGTGTTTTCCAGATACTCAGGTTTGCTTCGAGATCTTCAGGTAAGAGAATTAAATGATGTGCACTCCAACCTTGGGCATGCTTGGTTGAGTAACCCATCATGTTTTCAAACTCTTGATTAACCATGATGATTCTATGTGAAGCATCCGAGATCATCACCGCAGTCATACCATCAAGAGCAGCTCGAGCCAACTTCGATTCCATACTATGACGCCGATAATGCAGAGCAAGGGCTGCCGTCGGCAAAGTGAAGCCGAGCACCAAACTTAAAACAAAAAACGCTTCTTGGATTAAGTCATCAATATCCCTCTGAGCTCGGGATAATAACTGCTCATTGGTAAGATCAATAACCAGATGAAGAGGTTCGCTAGAAACAAACTGGATGGTGCGATACGCGACCAAATTCGAACCATTGTAAGCATAGCCCGAATCTTTTGAATTTAAACTACGCCAAATGTTTGGGTACATCCGGCCAAAATTAAATTGAGAGCGAGCGGGAATTATATGGCCATACAAACGAGCTGATTTAGGGCTATCAATGTAAAATCCGTCACTCTTAATCAGCTCAATATGGAAATCAAGCACTGACGAATAGTTGAGTCGAGAGGATAAATAGTCAATATCAACATTAAGCACAAGATACCCTTCGCGCTTTCCGTTAAGCGAAATAGGCATCAAAATACGCAGTGACGGGCTATAGGGATAGACTAACTCGCCATACTCTCGTTCTAAACCTATCCCCCACGAAGCGATTTCGCCATCGTCTAAGTTCTTAGCGAATTGAAAGTAATCTCGCTCTGACTTATTTTGCAATTTGATCGCGGGCAACGCAGCGCCTGTTTCAATCTCATAATTAATCCTAACTTTTTCTCGACCAGAAACATCAAGAAAGCGAATTTGCTTATACAACTTTTGATTGATTGCGACCGAGATCCACATGTCTTCTAAGATGGAACGGTTCACCCGGTTAGGTTGGCGCAGATATTCATACAGACTTTGGCTGTGACCAAGTAGGTCACTGATCGTTTCGATTTGATCCTGAATATTGCTGTATTCACGGCCAGTATAGGCCAATTGATGTAACGCTTCTTGAGCGGTGTTCTCAACATTGTTTTCTAACAACGTCAGATATTTCTGATAGTAGTAAGCGGCAGTGAGTGCACTAAAAAATAGTGCTGTCGCCAATAAGGTGCCGACTCGCTTAGGTACTTTCACACGTCTAATGCCTATCATGCTTACTAAAACGACAATTATATCATTAATTGTTATTTTCTAAACAAAAAAGCCACTTAGATTAAGTGGCTTTTCTATATGCAATCAGAGAGTTAAGGTTTGAGGGCTCGCTCTCCTCGCGCAATGCCAACGACACCACTACGAGCAACTTCGACAACCTCGGTCACTTCGGATATCGCTTGAATGAAGGCATCTAGCTTTTCACTCGTACCCGCAAGTTGTACGGTGTATTGAGAAGCCGTGACATCCACGATCTGGCCACGAAAGATGTCTGCCGTCCGCTTCACTTCTGCTCGCGCAAAACCACTGGCTTTCACTTTCACCATCATCAGTTCACGTTCAATGTGCTCATACTCGGTGACTTCTTGTACTTTCAGCACATCGATCAATTTGTGTAACTGCTTCTGAATTTGTTCCAACTGCATCTCATCAGATGTCGTGGTAATGTTCATTCGCGACAGGGTTTCATCATCAGTCGGTGATACCGTCAAAGATTCAATGTTGTAACCACGTTGAGAGAACAAACCAACAACACGAGACAACGCACCCGGTTGGTTTTCCAATAGCAATGAAATAATGTGTCTCATATTAAGTTCTCTCCGTTTTGCTTAGCCACATTTTATCCATACCCTCACCTTTGATTTGCATCGGGTATACGTGTTCGGTTTCGTCTACGTTGATGTCCACAAACACCAGACGATCTTTCATATCCAACGCTTTTTGTAGCCCTTCTTCGAGCTGATCAGGCGTTTCGATACGAATACCGACGTGACCATAAGCTTCTGCAATCGCTGCAAAGTCAGGAACAGAACTCATGTAAGAATTAGAGTGACGACCTTGATAAATAATGTCTTGCCACTGTTTTACCATGCCTAAGAATCGGTTGTTCAGGTTGATGATCTTCACCGGAATGTCGTATTGCATGGCTGTCGACAATTCTTGAATATTCATCTGAATACTGCCGTCACCAGTCACAACCACGACCTCTTCTTGTGGCATGGCAAACTTCACGCCCATGCCAGCCGGAAGACCAAATCCCATGGTGCCAAGACCACCAGAGTTTATCCAACGGCGCGGCTTATTGAATGGGTAGTACAACGCCGCAAACATCTGATGCTGGCCCACATCAGACGCCACATATGCGTCACCATTAGTTAGCTTGTGCAGCGTTTCAATTACTTGCTGTGGCTTGATTCGTTCTGGAGACGTTTCATAAGACAAGCAGTTACGGTCACGCCATACTTGAATGTCATCCCACCATGCGGTGATAGCATCTTGATCATTTCCACTACCTTGCTCTGCAAGCAGCCCGAGCATGGTTGTCAGCACTTTTTCCGCAGAACCTACGATCGGCAAATCCACTTTCACGTTTTTCGAGATCGATGACGGATCGATATCAATATGCATCACTTTTGCGTTTGGGCAGTACTTTTCAAGGTTGTTGGTTGTACGGTCATCAAAACGCACACCGATACCAAAAATAAGATCCGCTTCATGCATTGCCATATTAGCTTCGTAAGTGCCGTGCATACCCAACATGCCCAGTGAGTTTTTATGTGTACCCGGGAATGCCCCCAAGCCCATCAAAGTACTCACAACGGGTAGGTTCAGTTTGTCGGAAAGCTCTAAAATATGTTCATGGGCGCCAGAAATCACCGCACCACCACCGATATAAAGCACTGGTTTTTTCGCTTCTAATAGCGATTTAAGCGCTTTTTTAATCTGGCCTTTATGGCCCGAAGTTGTCGGCTTGTAAGAGCGCATTGAAAGCGTTTCTGGATATTGATAAGGCAGTTTGATTTGCGGGTTCATTACATCTTTTGGCAAATCAATCACAACTGGACCAGGTCGACCTGTAGTCGCGATATAAAACGCTTTTTTGATTGTTTCAGGAATATCTTCCGCTTTTTTTACTAAAAAGCTGTGTTTGACCACTGGGCGGGAGACACCGACGATGTCACACTCTTGGAAAGCATCATTACCAATTAGGCTATTCGGTACGTTACCCGAGATAACGATCATTGGGATAGAGTCCATATACGCTGTTGCAATACCCGTAATGGTATTGGTCGCGCCCGGCCCCGAGCACACAAGTACGACACCCGGTTTACCGGTAGCTCGAGCGTAACCATCTGCCATATGAGTGGCGGCTTGCTCATGCCTTACAAGTACGTGTTTGATTTGATCGGTTTTGGCATGCAGTGCATCGTAGATATCCAAAACAGAGCCACCTGGGTAGCCAAAGATCTGCTCTACGTGCTCTTCTATCAGAGATTGAACCACCATCTCTGCGCCTGACAACATTGCTGTCATAATTGCTCTCCTTAGCCAGTTTCCTCACCGTAAGGTCAACGGATTGGTCTGGTTTTACATAGTCTAGGTCTTATTCGTAGCCTAATCGAAATACTTCCACGTTTTCGGCTATGTCTTGCGTTCGTCATAACATCCCGCAAGGTTACCCAACAAATGTAACGTTTTATTATCAAAGGGTCTAATGAGAGATTGATCTACTTTTTAAACAAGATACTAGTAATTAGAATGTTAGTAGGAATAGCAGCCACACATCTCCTATTTCACAGTACAACCTAAAAACTCAACGCTCAAAAAAAGAACATTATTTCATAAGCTTTTAGCTACAGAGGGCGAAATAGCGTTATTTGACGAGCAGAGCAGAAAAAATCAATACAAACAAAAATCCCCAGCAATGCGCGATCACATCACTGGGGATTTTTTCATCAATATAAAATCTAAGTCAGCTTAAGTTACTTTTTATCCGACTTTTCCTTATACATTTCTTCAATTTCATCTTGGTATTTGTCATTGATGACTTTACGACGAAGTTTTTGAGTTGGCGTTAACTCACCATCATCCATAGAGAAAGCTCTTGGTAACAATTTAAACTTCTTCACTTGTTCAAACTTTGCCAACTCTTTTTGAAGATCGTTCACCCGCTTCTCAAGCATTTCGACCACCTGGTGGTGCTTAATCAACTCAACGCGATCGTGATATTTGATATTCAGCTCTTTCGCGTACTCTTCTAGCGAGTCATAACAAGGCACGATAAGCGCAGAAACAAACTTACGAGTATCCGCAATGACTGCGATTTGCTCGATGAAGTGGTCTTTACCAATCGCACCTTCAATCATTTGTGGAGCGATGTATTTACCACCTGAAGTTTTCATCAACTCTTTGATACGATCGGTGATGAACAAGTTGCCATTTTCATCAATGTAACCAGCGTCGCCCGTTTTTAGGAAACCGTGCTCATCAAAGGTCTTTTCCGTCTCTTCTGGCATTTTGTAATAGCCACGCATCACCATTGGACCACGAACCAGAATCTCGTTGTTTTCGCCGATCTTAACCTGTGCGCCAGGCATCGACATACCAATAGAGTCGGGGTTAAAACATTTATCATCCCAACACGATACTGTCGCCGTGGTTTCAGTCATACCGTAGCCCAACTTAACGTTGATACCAATCGCATGGAAGAATCGACCGATGGTTTCATCCAACTTTGCACCGCCACAAGGCATAAAGTTGATTTGCCCGCCAAGTAGCGCACGCAGTTTGCTCAGAACCAACTTATCCGCCAAAGCGTATGACTTACGCAGCAAGAGCGATGGCTGACGTTTTTCTTGATGACAAGCGGCCATTTTTGCGCCCATGTTGACTGCCCAAGTAAACATGATCTTACGGTGAATCGGCGCGCGAGACACTTTCTCGTGAATCGCAGAGAAGATCTTCTCATAGAAACGCGGTACGGCACACATCACGGTAGGTCGCACCTGGCTCAGTGCATCACGTACTTGCATGGTGTCTTGCAAATAGCAGTTGGTCGCCCCTTTGTACAATACATAAAAGGTCCAAGCGCGCTCAAATACGTGTGACAACGGAAGGAAACATAATGACACGTCACTTTGAGAAAGGCTCAAGCGCTGATCGTGCCCTTCCAATTGCGCCGCAATGTTTGCGTAGTCCAACATAACGCCTTTTGGCTGGCCTGTTGTACCCGAGGTGTAGATCAGCGTGAGTAGATCATCTTCTTTTGCCTGATCTAAACGCGCGTCCAATTCAACTTGATATGTAGCGTCGCCTTTGGCAACAAATGCTTGCCAAGAGATAACGAAATCATGATCGCCAAGTTCTATATCATCAGACATCGCAACAATGAGCTCTAACTGTTCGCACTGGTCGAAAATGCTCACTGCTGCATCAAATTGAGGCTGTTCACCAACAAACAGAACTTTGACGTCTGCATTGTTAATGATGTACGCCGACTGGGCGGCAGTATTGGTTGGGTAAATAGGTACTGTCACGCTGCGTAATTGCAGTGCTGCGATATCAGCGATCGTCCATTGCGGCATGTTGTTCGAGAAAATGCCGATCTTATCTTGGACTCCTAATCCCTGAGCCAAAAGTGCAAGTGATAAAGCATCAACTTGCTGACCAAATTGCGTCCACGTAATACCTTGCCACTCCTCACCCACTTTATGCTTGAGTGCAACGCGTGTACCACCGTTCGCAATTTGTTCACGAATACGTTTAACGATATGAAAATCTAACTTGGCCATTCTTTTACTTACCTTTTGGCTTACAGGCGTAAGCTAATTGAGCGAACAAGTGTACTCACGGCTTGCTAAAACGCAACTGACCAGTATCAAACTTATCACTAATAAGAGACAACTATCACTTATACGTCGCGAACGTACCTCAAATTGCTGAATGATTACTCTATTTAACTTACTGTTTAGATTGTTTATTACGAAAACAAAAAGCCCCGAGAGACAAAAATCGCTCGGGGACCAATGAATTGTAAAAATTGATGATTACCAATATGGTCTAATCGAGAAGACCAAACGTCATCTTATTTTGCGGCAACGACTTCACCACAAGTGATCATCAGTTGATCGCGCAGCCAAATGTGGCCTTTATCTTTTTCGCTTGATTCATGCCAGCTTAAGAAGCCGCTGATTTCTTTGTTCGCAAATGGGAAATCAAGAATTTGCAGTTGATCGCTGTTTACCGCATTTTCCGCCATCCAACGTGGTGCAATAGTCACAAGCTCAGATTGACCCACCACGTATAGTAGGTTGCTTAAACTAGAACCTTCATACGCCGCTTGGCAATCCAGTTCACGGTACGCTTGCTCTGAGAAACTACGTTGGCCATGCACTTTCGATAACTTCGCATGCTTTTCGTTAAGCAGTTGCTCAGCCGTCACACCACCTTGAATGCGTGGGTGTGTTTTTGATGCGATAACCACTAATTCATCTTTGAAGATTTCAGTACTTGAGAAACCTTGCTCATCAAAACGAGCGTAGTCGATCACGAAATCAATTTCTTGGTAGCGCATACGCTCAGACAACAAACGGTCAAATTCTGCATCTAGGTGAAGCTGAACGTTTGGTGCTTGTTGATTCACTTTTGCCATGATCTTCGGAGCAAAACGCATGTCACAAGGGCTGCAAATCGCAAGCTTGAATAAGCGAGTCGAAGATTCTGGTTGGAATACAGAGCTAGGAAGTTCATTGCGAATCAGCTGTAGTGCTTGGCGAATAGGGCCAAACAGTTGACGAGCTCGTTGCGTAGGCTGAATACCACGGCCTTGGCGCATGAATAGCTCGTCGTTAAACATCACTTTTAAGCGTGCCACGGCGTTACTTACTGCCGGTTGAGACATGCCTAGGTTATGTGCTGCACGAGTAATATTTTGCTCTTGCATTACAGCATCAAATACAGTCAGTAGGTTTAAATCTACACCACGCAAAGTGCTTTCCATACGGTAGCTAGCAATTGCGCTCATCGCGTCTTTCTTCTCTAACATTGAGTGCGCCTCTTTTGTAATCGTCAACTTTGTTCATTAAATTCATAACGAATAGAATCCCATCTCGCACAAAAGACGGCGGCTGGATTCGAATCATTTTACGAATAGATAACCTAACTTTTTATTATATTTATCGTCCGGATACTTCCGGCTCGAACTGTACTATCAACTAATCGATTGCGGTTTCGCAACTAGATTGATATTTAATCAGTAAATTTTAGCCAATTAGGTATTTATTTGTTAAATAACAAATACTTGATAAAAACATAAAAAACTATAAAACACGTAAAAATGCATTCTTTGAGGACGTATTTAGCAAATTGATAGGACAGGCGGTCAACACAAGCATGCATTTAGCTCAGTTATTAGTTGGAATAAGAACAACAGATGACAGCTATATCTCTGATTGAATTTTGCACTTATCAGTCAAATTATCAGCAAATACACACTGAATAGAAATGAGAGAGGAAGAATAAAAATGCAGCCTTCCAAACAGAAAGGCTGCAACAAAATCGTGTCAAAAATGGAAGGAACAATGTACTTAGAACAACGTACTTAAATGTTCGACACGTAACTTGGAAAATCAACCTGCTCCCACAGCTGTCTGGATAACTCTGCTTTTGAATCCCATGCACCTTGCAGTACCCAATGAACAATAGCCTGAGCAACATCTGGGTATTTCACACTTTCGGCTTGTTGCTCCTTTAGCCACTGGCGTACTGCGGAAATGTCTAAGCTCTCCATCGACATCGCAAGCCCTAAATCTTCTAAGGTCGCAACATTGCTCTGCTGCTCGAATTGACCCGCGAGTGGCTTTAGTAACAATTTTTTCCCCAAAGACAAGGCTTCTGAAGGAAGCTCAAACCCACCATTAGCAATGACACCACTACAGCGATGCAAATGATGCTGGAAGTTGCTGTGGCATAAAGGGCGCAGTTCTATGTTTTCTACCTGCTCACATTCGATCACATCCGGGTGATAACAGATAAACGCTTGTTGATTAAAGTGGAACAATAAGTCCGAGATATCTTCAATCGATTCGAACGGTAGATACACCAACACGAAGTCGTCGTTTTCTGCTTGGCTATCGACGGTATGCACTATCGGTGGTAACAAAGGTTGATCAAAATGATGCCAATGCAAACCAAGGTGATGTTGAGAAGGCGCAAAGTATTCAATGACGGATTTATCTAACCAACTTGCTCCCTTTAGTGGCACTGGATAACGGAAAGCATTTTGGTGGCTGATACCAATAGAAGGCTTATTTTGTTGTCTCGCTGCCCACGCAGTCACAGGTTCGAAATCATTAATGATAAGATCGTAGGACGACAGATCGAGTTGCTTAACTTCTTTGAAAAACTGCACCAAATTGTTATTCAATGCTGTTTTCGCGTAGTTTACAGAGCCTTTTTCGGTAATAAAGGTGAAGCCTCGGCGAGTCTGGTAATCGCCAAATGCTTCCATTGAAAAGTATTTTTCCGGCGCTCGCCCAGAAAACAAAAAGTCGACCTCAACATCGTGCTCTTTAAACGCATGACTCATCGCCCTTGCGCGTGCAATATGTCCGTTTCCTGTCCCTTGAACACCGTACAAGATTTTCATCAATTAGCCTCCTAACATCGCAATCGCTAATCCACCACAAAGACTGCCAAGCAGTGCACCAATGATGACATCGGTAAAAAAGTGCACACCCAATAAGATTCGCGCGGTTCCAATTAAACTTGCCCAAAAGAATGCAGCAACGCCTAGGCTCGGATAGAAATGGTCAATCAGCGTCGCCATGACAAACGCAGCGGCAGTGTGTCCTGAAGGAAGACTGTAGCGATCAGAGGGGGTAATAAAAGCAGGAAGGAGTGCATTAAGCTCTTCAGGGCGACGACGCTTAAAACTATTTTTCAGCGTCCAATAAATTGGTAGCTCGATAGCAAAAGCAAGTAAACCCGCCAGTAAAAACCAGACTCCTTGCTCCTTATCTAAATACCAAGCTAATAACCCCAACACCAAGTAAAGATGCCCGTCACCACTGTGGGAAACTCCTTTACTGATATTGGCGACTTGTTGATTAAAACGGTGCTTAAGACAAACACTAGAGAGCGCTAAATCAAACTTAGCAATGGTTGCAATTGGCTGTGTAATTGTCTCTATGGTTCGCATGTGACCTTTCCTTACTTTGACAACGCCTTTGTGTGAAAAGTAGGAGGTTTAGGTGACAACAGCATGACGGGAGTTTGGACAATTAATGACAAAGGCCAAATTAAGGTGCGCCCAACAATTTATCTATTGGGCATAACCATAAAAATAGAACATTAAGAAGGGTTTGATAGTTGCGGTTGAGGGGTGTCTATATACCAGACTTTTCTCTTCTTGCGGCAGGCGCGCAAAGAGCCCGTCGTCATGTCGCCATCTTTTGTAAGCTCATAGCTCAGTGAGCGGCAAGTATAGTTTCCCGACAGTTCATGCTCTATACTCGTTTGCTCCGTTTTACTCGAGTTAGGCTCTAGTAGAGGGTTAGGCTGAGTAGATAAAATGTCACGATTTATCACATTGCTGCGCGCATAATCCTTATGGACATAACCTTTTATCACTCCTTTCTGTTCAACGAGAAACCAAGGTTGATCAACCACTTTTGCTAGCACATTAAAGACTTCCCCTTTCGATAATACGCCAAGCTTTGCCCCTTCAAGACTCGGTTTGGAGCGTAGGTTTAATGTGGTCTTAGAGCGGTAAGAGACATCCATAAACTCTACTGGGTTTGAGGTATCGACACCTTCAGTGGTTGGTCGGAAAACTTCCGCTTGCTGTTTCTCACTAGGCTGGACACGGATCTTCCACCAAGAATACGTTTCCGGATCTTTACCTTTAAACTTATTTCGGCTGTCAGACTCAAGGGCAACAAGCATCTGATTCAAGAACGATTCGCGTCCTTCATAACTCAAAAATCGGTCCATTTGATCATTGATGACCATGACGCTCTGTGAGTGATCATTCATAACAACGGGGGAAGCCACTTCCACATAGGTCTGCGATTGAAACAGCTGACAACCCGACAAGCTGACCAGAGTAAATACTATGGCTGAACGTCCAAATTGTTTTGTTAACCTCATTCTTTCCCTAACCCTTATATTTCTTTTACCTAGTGCAACTGCACTACTATAAATGGTCATTCAAAACTTTTGCCAAACAATTCGAACCTTTGTGTGACAAGTCGCAATCCCGATGCTTGTTTTGGTAATGAAACGTCGCAAACTTGATGAGAACTTACTTCTTCTAGCACGTTTCTATCGCATCATGTCGTTTCACTTAGTGCATCATTTTTTTCAAGCAAACGAAAAGACTCATCCGATATGAATAAAAAATCGACTTTAGGGTTGACGCGCTTCATGGAGTGCGGTACTAATTTGTTAACTTAATTATGTGGAAAGCTTAACAACTATGTCAGCTCATTTTTCTATCCTGCTTAGCCTCCTCCTGATCGTGACCAGTTCGCGCGGGTAGGCTGTGGAAGAAAAATAACCACACCAATTTCTAAGAACCCGCATGAGAATGCGGGTTTTTTTATATCTAAATACTGGAAGTAAACGATTCACTTGCGCAAAAGTGCAGAAATCAGGAAGGAAGCAAACATGAACGATCAGGTCATTATATTCGACACCACATTGCGTGATGGCGAGCAAGCGTTGTCAGCAAGCTTGACGGTTAAAGAAAAACTGCAGATTGCCTATGCGCTGGAAAGACTCGGCGTTGATGTTATCGAAGCTGGCTTCCCAATCTCTTCACCAGGTGATTTCGAGTCTGTACAAACTATCGCAAAAAACATAAAAAACAGTCGAGTTTGTGCCCTTTCGCGTGCCGTTGCGAAAGACATTGATGCTGCCGCTGAAGCATTAAAAGTGGCTGACCAATTCCGTATTCACACGTTTTTAGCCACTTCCACCATTCACGTAGAAGACAAACTACGCCGCAGCTACGACGATGTACTAGAAATGGCAGTCAACGCCGTTAAACATGCACGTAACTACACTGATGATGTCGAGTTTTCTTGTGAAGATGCTGGTCGTACTCCAATCGACAACCTATGTCGCATGGTAGAAGCCGCCATCAATGCAGGTGCGAGTACAATCAACATTCCAGATACCGTTGGCTACACCGTACCAAGTGAGTTTGGTGGGATTATTGAAACTCTATTTAACCGCGTTCCGAACATTGATAAAGCGATCATCTCCGTTCACTGTCACGACGATTTGGGGATGTCAGTTGCCAACTCTATTGCCGCCGTTCAAGCTGGCGCACGTCAGATAGAAGGCACGATCAATGGCATTGGAGAGCGAGCGGGTAACTGTTCACTTGAAGAGATCGCAATGATCATCAAGACTCGTCAAGAGTTTTTGGGCGTTCACACTGGCATTAAGCATGATGAAATTCACCGCACCAGTAAGTTGGTTAGCCAGCTATGCAATATGCCTATTCAAAGCAACAAAGCAATTGTGGGTGCAAATGCGTTTAGCCACTCTTCAGGCATCCACCAAGATGGCATGTTGAAGAATAAGAATACCTACGAAATCATGACCCCTGAGTCTATTGGCCTAAAAAACCAAGCTCTGAACCTAACCAGCCGCAGCGGTCGCGCTGCCGTGAAGAGCCATATGGACACCATGGGTTACAACGAAGACGAGTACAACCTAGACGCACTGTATGCGGATTTCTTGAAACTTGCTGACCGCAAAGGCCAAGTGTTCGATTACGACCTAGAAGCCCTAATGCACTTCTCGAACTTGCGTGAAGAAGATGACTTCTACAAATTGAGCTACCTAAGCGTGCAGTCTGGCAGCGTAATGGCTACCACCAGCATCAAAATGCAATGCGGTGATGAAGAAATGTGTGAAGCAGCGGTCGGTAATGGCCCAGTTGATGCGCTATACCAATGTATCTACCGCGTGACAGGCTACGACATCGTTCTGGATAAATTCGACCTAACCGCGAAAGGTGAAGGTGAAGATGGTTTGGGTCAAGCAGACATCATTGCCAACTACAAAGGTCGCAAATACCACGGTACGGGTGTTTCCACCGACATCGTTGAGGCTTCCGGCCAAGCATTATTGCACGTTATTAACAGCATTCATCGTGCAGATAAAATCGAAGAAATGAAGCAGAAAAAGATTGCGACTGTGTAATAACAACCGGGCTACACGGCTCAGGAAAGAACACGCTCGTTGAAATAATTAAGCTCAAAATTAGAAAACTTAAAGGATTAACATGACAGACAAATCGTACAAAATTGCCGTCCTACCCGGTGACGGCATTGGCCCGGAAGTAATGGCGCAGGCACATAAAGTATTGGATGCAATCGAAAAGAAACATGGTATTGCGTTTGAGCGTGACGAGCATGATGTCGGTGGTATCGCGATCGACAATCACGGTTGTCCACTTCCGGAGAGCACAATAAAAGCATGTGAAGAGTCTGATGCAGTCTTATTCGGCTCGGTTGGCGGCCCTAAGTGGGAGCACTTACCACCAAATGACCAACCTGAACGCGGTGCCCTACTGCCACTACGCAAACACTTCCAACTGTTCTGTAACTTACGTCCAGCGCAAATTCACTCAGGTCTTGAAGCTTTCTCACCGCTACGTGCAGACATCTCGGGTCGCGGCTTTGACATCGTGGTAGTCCGTGAACTGACGGGTGGTATCTACTTCGGCCAACCGAAAGGTCGTGAAGGTGAAGGCGCAACAGAAAAAGCATTTGATACTGAGGTGTACCACCGCTTTGAGATCGAACGTATTGCAAAAATCGCTTTTGAATCTGCTCGTCTACGTCGCAAGAAAGTGTGCTCTATCGACAAAGCGAACGTTCTACAAAGCTCTATCTTATGGCGTGAAGTAGTCGAAGAAATCGCAAAAGACTACCCAGATGTCGAGTTGTCACATATGTACATTGATAACGCGACTATGCAGCTTATCAAAGACCCTGCTCAGTTCGACGTAATGCTGTGTTCAAACATCTTCGGCGACATCATTTCTGATGAATGCGCGATGATCACAGGCTCTATGGGTATGTTGCCATCAGCAAGTCTAAACGAAAGCAAATTCGGTCTGTACGAGCCAGCAGGCGGCAGTGCACCAGATATCGCAGGTAAGAACATCGCTAACCCTGTGGCACAAATCCTATCTGCTGCACTGATGCTGCGTTATAGCCTAGGTGAGGAAACAGCGGCACAAGACATCGAAACGGCAGTTTCAAAAGCACTATCAGCGGGTGAGCTAACGGGTGACCTTGCTGGTGACAACCCTGCACTTTCGACGTCTGAGATGGGCGATAAGATCGCTGAGTACATCTTAAACTCTTAATACAAAACAGATTCATAATAAATACTAAATCCTCTATCCACCAATGACTTACCTCTAAGTCATTGGTGCTAAAACAAAGCAACAAGGATAACGAGGAAAGGAAGCAAACAATGGGCAAAACATTATACGAAAAAGTCTACGACGCACACGTTGCCGTCGCAGCAGAAGGGGAAAACCCAATCTTGTACATCGACCGTCACTTGGTACATGAAGTGACGTCTCCGCAAGCATTTGACGGCTTGCGTGAAAAAGGTCGTAAAGTGCGTCAGGTCAGCAAAACTTTTGCCACCATGGACCACAACGTTTCGACAACCACCAAAGACATCAACGCATCGGGTGAGATGGCTCGTATCCAGATGGAAACGCTATCGAAAAACTGTGAAGAGTTTGGCGTTACGCTTTACGACATCAACCACAAATACCAAGGTATTGTGCATGTTATGGGCCCAGAGCTTGGTATTACCCTACCGGGCATGACCATTGTTTGTGGTGACTCACACACTGCTACACACGGTGCATTCGGCTCGCTAGCTTTTGGTATTGGTACATCTGAAGTTGAGCACGTATTAGCGACTCAAACGCTAAAACAAGCGCGCGCTAAAACGATGAAGATCGAAGTGAAAGGCAAAGTAGCTCCGGGCATTACTGCGAAAGACATTGTGCTAGCAATCATCGGTGAAACCACAGCAGCAGGCGGTACCGGTTACGTAGTTGAATTCTGTGGTGAAGCGATCACTGACCTTTCAATGGAAGGTCGTATGACCGTATGTAATATGGCGATTGAGTTAGGTGCAAAAGCCGGTTTGATTGCACCAGATGAAACCACATTCGAATACATTAAAGGCCGTAAATTCTCCCCTCAAGGTGCGGACTTTGATGCAGCAGTAGAATACTGGAAGACGTTAAAAACTGACGATGATGCTCAGTTTGATGCCGTAGTAACGCTGAACGGTGCAGACATCAAACCACAAGTCACTTGGGGCACAAACCCAGGTCAAGTAATCGCGGTAGACCAGCCGATCCCAGCACCAGAGAGCTTTGCGGACCCAGTAGAAAAAGCCTCGGCAGAAAAAGCATTGGCTTACATGGGTCTAGAAGCGGGCAAGTCATTGTCTGATTACAACGTCGATAAAGTCTTCGTTGGTTCTTGTACTAACTCACGTATCGAAGACATGCGCGCAGCCGCTGAAGTAGCGAAAGGTCGCAAAGTCGCGTCTCACGTTCAAGCGCTCATCGTTCCTGGCTCTGAGCAAGTAAAAGCGCAAGCAGAAGCGGAAGGTTTGGACGTGATCTTTAAAGAAGCGGGCTTTGAATGGCGCCTACCAGGTTGTTCAATGTGTCTAGCAATGAACAACGACCGTTTAGGTCCACATGAACGTTGTGCGTCTACTTCAAACCGTAACTTTGAAGGCCGCCAAGGTCGTGATGGCCGTACCCACCTAGTGAGCCCTGCGATGGCAGCGGCGGCAGCAATTGCTGGTCACTTTGTAGATATTCGTGAACTAGACTAAGGAGCAAACAAATGTCAGGCTTTAAACAACACACAGGCTTAGTTGTTCCTCTAGATGCAGCGAACGTAGATACTGATGCCATCATTCCAAAGCAGTTCCTGCAAAAGGTCTCTCGCCTAGGGTTTGGTAAGCACCTATTTCATGACTGGCGCTTCCTAGACGATGCTGGCGAACAGCCAAACCCAGAGTTCGTGATGAACGCACCTCGCTACCAAGGTGCTTCTATCTTGCTCGCGCGTGAAAACTTCGGTTGTGGTTCTTCTCGTGAGCACGCACCGTGGGCACTGGCGGATTACGGCATCAAAGCGATGATCGCACCAAGCTTTGCCGATATTTTTTACGGTAACTCGATCAACAACCAAATGGTGCCAGTTCGTTTGACTGAGCAAGAAGTGGATGAAATCTTCCAGTTTGTTGAGGCGAATGAAGGCGCAGAAATCGAGGTCGACCTAGAAGCGAATGTGGTTCGCGCCAACGGCAAAGAATATAGTTTTGAAATCGATTCGTTCCGTCGTCACTGCCTGCTAAACGGTTTGGACAACATTGGTCTAACCCTTCAGCACAAAGATAAGATTGCCGAGTACGAAGCGAATATTCCAAGCTTCTTGTGTTAAGACGCGTTAGTAAATACACAAATCAAGGGCTGGCAATTGTCGGCCCTTTTAATTATTTAGACAACTGATTTTATATCGCTTTGCTTACGGAATACCGAACGCCTCTGTTGAAATTCGTCATCCTGAACAGCGACGAAGGAGTGTAATTCAGGATCTACTGCCAGAGCGCACTGTGCAGATTCATACTGTCTTTACTCAAGAGTTTGTGGGTATTAGATTCCTGATATCGCTTATGCTCCTC
Organism: Vibrio sp. Vb1554; assembly: GCF_033344235.1. NCBI lineage: Bacteria > Pseudomonadati > Pseudomonadota > Gammaproteobacteria > Vibrionales > Vibrionaceae > Vibrio > Vibrio sp. Vb1554. The sequence goes on from NZ_JAWPOJ010000015.1 coordinate 38,682, forward strand.
AGAATGACGGCGAATAAAGACCACTGATTACTGAAAGAAAACAAGCACTAAACTGGTCTACACTATCAACAATATCTCATTCAAAGGTATCTCTATGAAGCGTCTGTTATTGCTGTTGTGTGCTCTGGTTTCTTTCTCGACATTTTCCGCTCCAAAATCCGACTTATGGCCATATTGGAAACAATCGAATCAAGCCAACCAAACCCAAATTTCTCATCAAGAATGGCAACAACTACTCGATACTTATTTAGTTGAACAAGGCGAGAATACCTTGTTTCGTTACAGCCAAGTCTCCTCTGTCGATAAAACCAAGCTGAAACAATACATCCAGCGTTTGGCAAAACTAGACCCTCTACAATACAGCCAAGCAGAGCAATATGCCTATTGGGTAAACCTTTACAACGCCATCACGGTAGATCTTATTTTGGATAACTATCCAGTCGAATCAATCACCAAGCTAGGTGGTTTATTTAGCTTTGGTCCTTGGGGAGACGATGTGGTCGTGGTCAACGGGAAGGATCTAACTTTAAACGATATTGAACATCGAATTTTGCGTCCAATTTGGAATGACCCAAGAACGCATTACGCCGTAAATTGTGCAAGTTTGGGATGCCCTAACCTACAAGCTCAAGCATTCACTGCTGACAACACGCAAGCTCTACTGGATAGTGCCGCCAAAACATTTATCAACAGCAGCAAAGGCGTATCTATCCAAGGTAACACGGCACAGCTGTCTTCTATTTATGATTGGTTTGCAACGGACTTTGGTGGAGAAAAACAAATCTTCAAACACATCGCAAAGTACGCACCGCAATACAAAAACTTCTCTGGCAAAGTGAAATACGAATACGATTGGGACTTGAATCAAGCCAACTAAACTGGGGGGATGTGAGGTCAATTAGCATTAGGGACATAATAGGCCAAAAGCTAAAGACACCGGCAACTCAAAGACTAAGACATGAAAAAAGGGCACTGAGTACCCTTTTTTACATCCAAATGTTTGATAGAAAACGTCCGGCTACTTAAAGCCTTTAACCTTCTTAATAAGATCGTAAGCGTTTTGAATCTCTTGAGATTTCTCTTTCGCGACGTTCATCATCTCTGGTGGTAAACCTTTAGCCATCAATTTGTCCGGGTGATGCTCGTTCATCAGTTTACGATAAGCACGCTTAACGGTTTTACTGTCTGCATCTGAAGACACATCCAGAATTTTGTACGCGTCGGCCAACTGATCCGCTTGTGAAGCTTGTTGCCAGCTACCACCTGAAGATTGGCCTTGATGCTGACCATGAAAACCGCCCTGGCTTTGGAAACGAAATGCGGCTTCTTGCATTTGCAAACGACGCTCTAATTGCTCAGAAGAGAAACCCAAACCACGTGCAATTTTGTGTAGTACATTTCGTTCACTCGGGTGGATTGAGCCATCTGCAAAAGCCGCCGAGATTTGCAGCTCTAAGAAAAATTGCAACAAGTCAAAGCGACCAGCTGTCGAAATTTTCACACGAACAAGAACATCTTCTAACGGAAAGTCGCTGTCTTTACCTTCACGAAACGCGTCTTGCGCTGCGCGACGCTGTTCGCCATGCAAATTCATGCGGTCCATCATGGCTGAAGCCAGTTGGATTTCCTCTTTGGTGACTTGGCCTTTCGCTTTTGCCACATGTCCCATTACCGCAAACGCCGCTTTAAAAAACTCTTCTTGGCGCTGAGCTTGACTTGGCCCTTTTCCAAAGCCGCCAGTAGAGAACCCGGCTTGACTCAAGCGACGTGCTTTATCGAATTGATGGCCAATAAATAAGCCAAAGAGTAAACCTAGCGGCCCGCCAAGTAACAAGCCAAAAAAGGCACCCAGAATTTTGCCAAAAATATGCATTATGTGTTCTCTATCAATGAATTTTTATCGACGACGGCGGTCTTATAGTGCCGGATGCAACGATTTCCTTTATGATAATGGAATTAGTTTTATTTCGGCTAGGCCATTTCGCCTGCTTATCTTTGCAGCTATTTTGTCGTCATTATGCCACAGTGAATCAATACGCTGGGATAAATGCGACTATAGTTGATTCATTTGGCTATTACGCTAGGGTACAACAAGCCCTATAGCCATCGAGTAGTAGTGACACAGGAAAGTTCAATTCAATGCAACATTTCTCCCGCACATTTTTAGCGGCCTCTATCAGCACCGCCTTGTTTGTACCCACCACTCAAGCTGAAGCGAATATCCATGATAGTGTGCAGGAAATGCCCGCCACAGATCAATGTTTGGTCGATACAAGTGGCGAGGAGGACGCTCTTAATACCCCAGTAGTGGTAGAAGCTGACACCCTGCAAGCCATCAATGGTGACAAAGCTCAGTACTCAGGTAATGTACAAGTCACCCAAGGCCAGAAGAAAATTACCGCAGATAGCGTAACGCTGCACCAACAAGACAACGTCGTGGTTGCCGAAGGCAACGTGACTTTCAATGACGGCCAAGTCAAAGCTCGATCTGATCGTGTTACTAACGACATTAATCAAGATACGTTTTCACTTGAGAACACCGATTATCAGTTCCTTTGCCAACAAGGCCGAGGCACTGCAGCCTATATCGCTCGCACAGGTCAGTCGGTTTATGAACTCGAAGATGGCTCTATCACATCGTGCCCTCAAGGCGATAATTCATGGCGATTGGTTGCGTCAGGCATCGATGTTGACCAAGATGAAGAGACAGCGACGCTGCACCATCCTCGATTTGAAGTGTTAGATGTGCCTGTTTTCTATGTGCCGTATCTAACCATGCCAATTGGAGATACGCGTAAAACGGGTTTCCTCTTCCCTTCTTTATCGTACGGTTCTAGTGATGGTATGGAAGTCGAGGTGCCATTCTATTGGAACATCGCGCCTCAATATGACATGACACTCACCACGCTCTATATGCAGCAACGTGGTACAAAACTCGATACTGATTTCCGCTACCTAACAGATGGTTGGGGAAATGGGGAAATCAAAGGCGAATACCTCAATAGTGATCGCAAATATCAGGACGAGTCTCGTTGGGGCTACCAAGTTAAACACGACGGTATCATCAATAAACAGTGGATAGTCAAAGTTGATTACTCAAAAGTGAGTGATATTGATTACTTCCTTGATCTCGACTCCGATATTGGTAACCGTGAAGATGGTCAACTGGTTCAAGAAGGACAAGTACAATATCGTTCTGACTTCTGGGATGCCTCGTTAACCGTTCGTGACTTCCAAATCTTATTGAAAGAAGAGAACCGCCCTTATCGCCTGCTTCCTCAGTTAGACTTGAACTACTACACGCCGTTGTGGGGAGACTACCTTAACTTTGACGTGAAGAGCCAAGTCAGCCGCTTCGATACCAGCGATGCTGCGCGACCAAATGCGACCCGTGTTCACATTGAACCAGGGCTTACATTACCACTCTCAAACTCATGGGCAACGTGGACAACAGAAGCGCGTGTGCTCTCTACGTATTACTCTCAAGACTTAACGGGTTTGACAGATGTAAACTTGCAAAACCAGTTGGATGATGAAGTTTCTCGTGTTATTCCTGAGTTCCGTACGCATGCGCAACTTTACTTAGAGCGAGATACAAGCTGGATCAAGGGCTACACACAAACACTGGAGCCTCAGCTGCAGTACTTGTACGTACCTGAAGAAGATCAAACCAACATCTACAACTACGATACCACCTTGCTACAAACCGACTACTACGGGCTATTCCGCAGTCGTAAGTACAGTGGCATTGATAAAATCGCCTCGGCGAACCAGTTAAGCTACGGTGCGAGTACTCGCTTCTTTGATGATGACTATAAAGAGCGTCTTAACGTTTCATTTGGTCAGATTTACTACTTCGATAAAAAGACCAAACTGAGCAACAGCCCAAATCTTCCGGATGAGACAACCAATTACTCATCATGGGCGATTGAAGCTGATTTCAACTACAACGATTACTTGTTCTATCACGGTGGAATTCAATACGATATTGATTTGAGCTCCATGCAGTTGGCAAACAGTACCTTGGAATACCAATTCAACGGCGGCTTTATTCAGGGTAACTATCGCTACGTTACGCGTGAATACATCGAAGATACGATCATTCTCGAAAACCTAGACACAATTACTCGTAAAGGTATTTCTCAAGCAGGTATTGTAGCGGCCTACGAGTTCAACCCGAACTGGTCTGCGAGTGGTCAATACTACTACGACCTCAATGAAAATGCGGACCTAGAATGGTTAGCGAGCCTACGTTACCAATCTGACTGTTGGTACATTGGCGTCACTTACTCAAACCAATTGCTTGGTTGGGAAGACCAAGCTATCGGCAGCACCGGGGCATCACCTGAATACGAAAATAACTTCAGCGTTAACTTCGGTATTCAAGGCTTTGCGACCAACCAGCGTGAAGACACTGCTGTCAAAGAACTGGATGGTTCTGACAACGCGATTAAGTACGGCCGCCCATTCTATCTGAACAATTAATCAAAATAGGCGTCTTAAATGAATAAGACGCCTATTCAAAAATACTGACGGAATTTTAAATGAAAATTTGGAAATCAATCTTATTCACGACCCTACTCTCTTGCGGAGCGGTTGCAGCACCAGTAGAGATCGATAAGGTTGCGGTCATCGTGAACGACGGTGTAGTTCTACAAAGCGACATCGAAACAGCGATGAAAACGCTGCAAGCCAACGCACGTCAAAGTGGAAAGAGCTTACCTTCTACCAGCGTATTAAAAGAACAAGTTGTTGAAAAACTTATCATTGACACGTTGCAAGGCCAAGAAGCAGACCGTATTGGTGTGCGTATTGACGACAACCGTTTAAACCAAGCGATTGCAGAGATCGCACGTAATAATGAGCAAACAGTAGAACAACTCGCCGCTTCTGTAGAAAGTGAAGGTTTAAGTTACCCAGAATTCCGCGAACAAATTCGTAAGGAAATCGCCGCATCAGAAGCCCGCAATGCACTGGTTCGTCGCCGTATTAATATCCTTCCAGCAGAGGTAGATAGCCTTGCTGAGCAACTATCACAAGAAACCAATGCGACTGTTCAATACAAAATTGGACACATTCAACTGCGCTTCTCTGACGATAAAGAAAAATCTGCTGTAGAAGCAGAAGCTAAAGCGCTCGCGAAAAAGCTAAACGAAGGTGCAGATTTTACGGAGATGGCCTACACCTACTCTAAAGGTCCTAAAGCTTTACAAGGTGGTGACTGGGGCTGGATGCGTAAAGAAGAGATGCCAACCATCTTTGCTGATCAGATCAAGATGCAAAACAAAGGCAGCATTATTGGTCCATTCCGTAGTGGCGTTGGTTTCCACATCCTAAAAATAGAGGATGTAAAAGGCCTAGAAACGGTTGCGGTAACGGAAGTAAATGCGCGTCATATTTTGATTAAACCAACAGTGATTCTGAGCGACGAAGGGGCGAAGAAGCAACTGAATGAATTTGTACGCCGCATCAAAGCCGGTGAAGCAACGTTCGCTCAATTGGCAACACAATACAGTCAAGATCCTGGCTCGGCAGCACAAGACGGTGAACTAGGTTATCAAACACCAGATCTTTACGTGCCAGAATTCAAGCACCAAGTAGAAACTCTGCCAGTTGGCTCAATCAGCGAACCGTTCAAAACCGTTCACGGCTGGCATATCGTTGAAGTGTTGGATCGTCGCCAAGTTGACCGTACTGACTCAGCGATGAAGAACAAAGCTTACCGTATTCTATTTAACCGTAAATTTAATGAAGAAGCGGGCGCATGGATGCAAGAGCTACGCGCAAGTGCGTTTGTTGAAATCGTGGATGACAACAATGACAACTAATACAATTCGTAGAATTGTCGTAACCGCAGGGGAACCTGCGGGTATCGGCCCAGACTTAGTGCTTGCCCTATCGAAAGAAGATTGGGCGCACCAAATTGTCGTCTGTGCCGATAAGAATATGCTGACGGAGCGAGCCAAGCAGCTTGGCATCGAAGTCCAACTGTCTGATTACAAACCAGAAGAAGCACCTAAAGCACAAAAAGCGGGCACGCTTATCGTTGACCATATCCAAATATCGGAACCTGCGGTCGCAGGCGAGCTCAATGAAGCGAATGGCCACTATGTACTAAAAACGCTAGAAAGAGCGGCTTTAGGCTGTATGAATGATGAATTTGATGCTATTGTCACCGGCCCTGTTCATAAGGGGGTGATTAATCGCGCAGGTGTTGCATTCAGTGGTCATACTGAATTTTTCGCCGAGAAGTCACAAACGCCGCTAGTCGTAATGATGCTAGCAACGGAAGGACTACGCGTGGCGCTGGTTACAACACATATTCCTTTAGCTTATGTGTCCAAAGCTGTCACCGAAGAGCGATTAGAAAAAATCATCGATATTCTTCATAAAGACCTTGTAGAAAAGTTTGCTATCGCACAACCAAACATCTACGTTTGCGGGCTTAACCCTCATGCTGGCGAAGATGGCTGCTTAGGTCGTGAAGAGATCGAAACCATCACTCCGACACTGGAAAAAATTCGACAAGAAAAAGGTATCAACCTGATCGGCCCTCTGCCGGCTGATACCATTTTCAATGAAAAATATTTAAATGATGCTGATGCTGTTTTAGGCATGTACCATGATCAAGTGTTGCCAGTATTGAAATACAAAGGCTTTGGTCGTTCAGTAAACATTACTCTTGGTCTACCTTTTATTAGAACATCGGTGGACCACGGTACTGCATTAGATCTGGCAGGGACAGGTCAAGCGGATACAGGGAGTTTCCGAACAGCGCTCACGCATGCGATAGATTTGGTAGAGAAGAAACAATGAGAAATGATGTCCATTTAGGACACAAAGCGCGTAAACGTTTTGGTCAAAACTTCCTGAACGATCCATACATTATTGATGGAATCGTATCAGCGATTAACCCAAAACCAGGTCAAAACCTGGTTGAAATCGGTCCTGGTCTTGGAGCAATTACTGAGCCAGTAGGTCGTGAAGTAGATAAGTTCACAGTTATCGAATTAGACCGCGATCTGGCGGAACGCCTACGTACTCACCCTGAACTGGCAGATAAGTTGACCATCCATGAGGGTGACGCTATGCGTTTTGACTTCACTCAACTAGTGAAGCCAAACAACAAGCTGCGCATTTTTGGTAACTTGCCGTACAACATCTCTACACCATTGATGTTCCACCTTTTTGAGTTCCATAAAGACATTCAAGACATGCACTTTATGTTGCAAAAAGAAGTGGTAAACCGCTTAGCCGCCGGCCCTGGCAGCAAAGCTTACGGCCGTTTAACGGTAATGGCTCAGTACTACTGTAAAGTGGTACCGGTACTGGAAGTACCGCCAACGGCATTCGTTCCACCACCGAAAGTGGATTCTGCCGTTGTTCGTTTAGTACCTTACGAAGAGCTGCCATGCCCGGCGAAAGATCTGCGTTTGCTCGATCGCGTTTGTCGTGAAGGCTTTAACCAACGTCGTAAAACAGTTCGTAACTGCTACAAATCGTTGTTAAGCACAGAAGTACTAGAAGAACTAGGTGTTAATCCAAGCATGCGTCCAGAGAACCTGACGCTAGAACAATTCGTCGCAATGGCGAACTGGCTTGCGGATAACCCGCAGCACTAAGAACTCAAACAATGAGCCAAACCCTTGTAGGTTTGGCTTATTATTATTGGGATATTACGTTTCTGAGGAGTGCACATGGACGTCATTCAACCTTGCATCAAAATTCAAGTTCACACCAAATACATCGAAGAACAGTCCAACCCAGAGCTACAACGCTACGTTTTCGCTTATATCATCACCATCAAAAACCTTAGCCAGCAAACCGTACAGTTAGTGAGCCGCCGCTGGCTAATCACAGACTCGAATGGCAAGCAAATGACGGTTGAAGGTGACGGAGTGGTAGGCCAGCAGCCCTTTATTCCAAGCAATGATGAATACACGTACAGTAGCGGAACCGCGTTAGAAACCCCTGTCGGCGTTATGCAAGGACACTACAAAATGCTGGATGAGAAAGGGCAAGAGTTCATCACCGAAATCGAACCATTTCGCTTGGCTGTTCCAAATGTTTTAAATTAGTAAATTGGAGATTCAGTGGCTACCTATATTGTTGGTGACATCCAAGGCTGTTTTGATGAATTGCAGCGACTACTAGAAAAAGTATCTTTCTCTGCGAAAAAAGACCAACTTTGGCTTGCTGGTGATTTGGTCGCCAGAGGGCCTAAATCACTAGAAACGTTACGCTTTGTGAAGTCACTTGGCGCAATCGTGGTGCTTGGTAATCACGACCTTCACCTTCTCGCAGTGGCTCACGGGATAAAAAAGGTCAAAGACAAAGATAGAACCGCACCTATTTTCACGGCCCCTGACAAAGAGGAATTACTGACATGGCTAGCTCAGCAACCTCTATTGGCCGAGCATGACGAGTTCGTGATGTGTCACGCTGGCATATCACCGCAGTGGAATCTAAAAACAGCGAGAAAGTGTGCCCGTGAAGTTGAGCGCATCATCCAAAGTGAAGAGCTGCCTTGGCTATTAAAAAACATGTACAGCAATCAACCGGATTCCTGGGATGACTATCTACAGGGTTTGGACCGATACCGTTATATTATCAATGCTTTTACGCGGATGCGCTTTTGTTTCCCTGATGGTCGTTTGGATATGGATTGTAAATTGCCACCGCAACAAGTTTCCGGTAACGAACTTATTCCATGGTTTGAGGTGCCTAAACGTATCCACTTAAACAAAGCGGTGCTCTTTGGGCACTGGGCTGCACTGCAAGGTTATATGAACAGCGAAGTCATCGGGCTAGATACTGGCTGTGTTTGGGGCGGAAGCCTAACCATGATCCGTTGGGAAGATAAGAAAATTTTTACTCAGGATGCGTTAAGTTAAACACTGAATAACAGTCGATAATCCATAGTAGGAGGAATACCTGTCACTTAACACCTCCTGTAGGGTCATTCCAACGAGCCTTAACGAGACTAGAAATCTAATATCCTCGCGCTGCGAATAGATAGAAATACCTTTGACAACAAAGTACTCGTATAGAGGCTCCTGAATCTCGCTCTTTCGTCGCTTTTCAGGATGACGGTAGGTTGGGATGGCCGCTCGCTGTTATACGAACGGCATTACCGTATTAACTACGCGGTGTTAATCTCGAATTACTTTTCTAACACAGTAAAGCGCATGTTGTAGGCGTTCTTCTCATCGGCTTGATACATTTCTGAGTAAGTTTCCTTAAACTCGTCTCCCCAATCTGGGAACTGAGTATCACCATCAATGGCCGCTTCAATGTGTGTTACATACAGTTTATTGGCCATAGGCAGACAAGTGGTGTAAATCGCACCACCACCAATGATCATCACTTCTTCCACGTCACCAGCCACGTCCAAAGCTTGCTCAATCGATGTTACGGTAGTGACGCCTTCGATCTTTAGTGTCTCATCACGGCTAATAACAATATTCAAGCGACCTGGTAAAGGGCGACCAATAGACTCGTACGTTTTACGTCCCATAATAACCGGTTTACCCATGGTACAACGCTTAAACCAAGCAAAATCAGCGGGAAGGTGCCAAGGCATTTGATTGTCTTTGCCAATGATGCGATTGTCGGCCATCGCGGCAATCATACTAATGATCATGTTAGGTCCTTATACAATTGGTCTGCGGCGATAGAATAACAGCCCTGGAACCGCAAGACCAACAGCTAAACCTGCAATAATAAACATGGCCTTAAGAAAGTTTTCCATACAGGTTGCGACAAGCTCGGGTGAGTAGCCAACATGATTGATCTCTACCATAGCGATCATTGCTTTGTACGCAAACACACCCGGCACCATCGGGATCAAAGCAGCCACAGTAAACACTTTTGGATGCGCGAGAAAACGGTGAGACCAGTACACACCAATCATCCCAACTAACGTCGCAGCAAAAAAGGTTGCCCACTCAATAGGAATGCCAAACTGCATCATCAAGTAGCGGCTACCATGACCAATCGCGCCACCAACAGCGCAATACACTAAAGCTCTTTGTGGTACGTTAAAAACCAATGCAAATCCTACGGCGGGAATCGCCGCAAAAAACATGTCATTCAAAAGGCCAAACATCAAATCAAATAAACTCATTAGATAGCCCACCCCCAAATTCCAGTTACACTCATCGCAGCAACGATCCCCAAACATGTCGCCAACGTTAGTAAACTAGCCATCACAAATCGAGCAATGCCCATATTAATGTGGCCTTTCAACATATCTGCGACAGAGTTAATGAGTGGGAAACCAGGTACAAGCATTAATACTGACGATGCCATTGCTACGGTAGGTAGATTACCGATTTGGTAAATTTCCGCCTGTGCTGAAATTAAGGTAGTCACAAAAGCGGTCGCAGCAAAGTTCAATAGAGGGTTGAAATGACGATGACCAATTTCTTGGCGAACGATCATGCCACCAGCTGAAGCTAAAAAGGTCATGATGAAGACTCCCCAATCACCACCAGCTAGATGACTGAATGCCGCACAAGACAAGCCAATCATAAACACCACCAACCAGCGGTTATAACGCTCTGGACTGATAGCGTTCAGCTTTTTCTGCGCCATGGTTGAATCGAGCAAACCACGTTCCATCATGATACAGATTCGTTGAATTTGCGTAATAACGCGCATATTGATGCCACGATCAGCGCAGCTTCGGGTGGTGGTGATGCAATGCCCATCCATTACCGTCGTCACAACCAATGCATTAGCTGATAGTGCTACCGCAACTTCATTCACCCCACAAGCAAGGCCAATACGACGCATAATATCGCTCACAAGAGTACTTTCAGCACCATGAGCAAGTAGCATTTGTCCGGCTTGGGCGACAAGACGAGAAATCGATCGTTGAGTAGATACCGCCAACTCTCTAGGCGGTATGGTTTCTAGAGTCATAAATAAGTCTAATTCCTTTTAGGGTGTTACTCATTCATACGCGCGAGGGCCAAACTAACCCTCAAAAAAACACGACGTATCAGTTATTGTGCCGTAAATCACATCACCTAAATATGATTTAGATACAAAAAAAGCCGCAATAGATAATTGCGGCTTAATGAATTATAGGCAAACAGGCATTGTTTGACCGTTCTGATTAGTCACGAACGTAGACAACGTGACCGTCATCTTCTTCATCGTCCCAGTCATCCCAATCGTCGTCGTCATCTTCAGTGATAACGTCTTTACCCGCCATCGCATCTTTATGGTAATCATCCCACATGAAGTTAACTTTATCTTCTTCAGCCACTTCTTCCTCTTCGCGAGGTAGGTTATCCATAAAGTCAGCCAGTTTGTAACAAAGCTCTTTAGTACCGTTACGATTGATCGCCGAGATCTTAAAGTACTCGTCTTCCCAACCTAGTGCGTCTAAGATTTCTTGGATCTTCTCATTCACTTCTTCTTCAGGCATTAGATCAACTTTGTTGAACACTAACCAACGCGGCTTACTTGCCAGTTTTTCGCTGTATTGTTCTAGTTCATCAATGATCGTCAATGCATTTTGCACCGGATCGGACTGATCAATTGGCATAATATCGATCATGTGCAGCAATACTCGACAACGCTCTAAGTGCTTCAAGAATCGAATACCAAGGCCAGCGCCATCTGCTGCACCCTCGATCAAACCAGGGATGTCTGCAACAACAAAACTTTTCTCTGGTACGACACTTACGACACCCAAGCTTGGGATCAAAGTCGTGAATGGGTAATCAGCGACTTTCGGTTTTGCTGCTGATACTGCGCGGATAAAGGTTGATTTACCAGCATTAGGTAGACCAAGCATACCCACATCAGCAAGAAGCAATAGCTCAAGGCGAATTTCGCGTACTTCACCTTTTGTACCCAATGTTCTCTGACGAGGCGCGCGGTTTACTGAAGATTTGAAACGCGTGTTACCTAGACCGTGCCAACCGCCTTTTGCGATCATCACTTTCTTACCGTGTTCAGCAACTTCCGCCACGATTTCATTTGTGTGGATATCCACAGCGCGCGTACCCACAGGTACACGAAGAACGATGTCTTTACCACGCTTACCTGTACAGTTACCACCGCGACCGTTTTCACCACGCTCAGCTTCGTAGAAGCGCTGGAAACGGTAATCAATCAGGGTATTTAGGTTTTCATCGGCTTGGATATAAACATCACCACCGTCACCGCCATCACCGCCATCAGGGCCACCTTTAGTGATGAATTTTTCACGCCAGAAACTGACAACGCCACTACCGCCATCACCAGCCTGAACTTTTACTACCGCTTCATCTACGAACTTCATCTTTTACTCCGACTACTTCGTGCGTGGATTAAATCTTACTATGTCATCCGACAATTTTAGCAGATGACAGATCTAAGCTCCCAGATTCAAATCGCTTAGGATCTTAGCGAGAAACTTCGATATGTCGACTGCCACAAATAAAAAACCCCGCCGATTCGGCAGGGCTTTTGAATTCAGCTTAAAGCTATTAAGTAATTTGGTTAAAAACCTAATTACTCAGCTTCGATGCTTACAAACTTACGGTTCTTAGGACCTTTCACTTCGAACTTCACTTTACCTTCAGTAAGAGCGAATAGAGTGTGGTCTTTACCGATACCTACGTTGTTACCAGCGTGGAACTTAGTACCACGTTGACGAACGATGATGTTACCTGCAAGTACAGATTCACCACCGAAACGCTTAACACCTAGACGTTTGCTTTCTGAATCGCGGCCGTTACGAGTAGAACCACCAGCTTTTTTGTGTGCCATTGTTAAACTCTCCTAATAGATTAAGCGTTGATACCAGTGATCTTCACTTCAGTGAACCACTGACGGTGACCCTGTTGCTTACGAGAGTGCTTACGACGACGGAACTTAACGATTTTAACTTTATCGCCACGACCGTGTTGTACAACTTCAGCAACAATTTTGCCGCCCTCTACAAGAGGAGCACCAACTTTGATGTCTTCGCCGTTAGCAACAAGAAGAACTTTATCAAATTCTACAGTTGCACCAGTTTCAACGTCTAATTTCTCTAAACGAAGAGTTTGACCTTCGCTTACACGGTGTTGTTTACCACCAGATTGGAAAACAGCGTACATATTTTACTCCGCTTTTTCCGCACAGCCTTTCTTGAGGGTGTGCGCTAAACTAATCATCAATAGGGCGCAGATTCTACAGAATAGATGCTCCTATGACAAGCCATATTTTGAAAAAATTGGCGAAAAGCTAATCGCCAAAGAAAAGTGCGGCAATCATGCCCTTTAGTAATGTATTAATCAACGTTTTTTAGTGTATTATTCGACAATTATATAAATCGAATAAGCCTTGCAGGGTCTAACTTCAGCCGGATATACGATGGATTTTAAAACTATCCAAGCGCTTACTGCCGATGACATGGCAAAAGTGAATGAAACAATTCAAGCCCAACTTAATTCTGATGTCTCTTTAATCAACCAGCTCGGTTTTTATATCGTGAGTGGTGGAGGCAAACGTCTAAGACCGCTTTTAGCGATACTGTCAGCCCGTGCACTTGGTTACCAAGGCAATGGTCATACAATGGCAGCTGCGTTTATTGAGTTCATCCATACAGCGACTTTGCTGCATGATGACGTGGTAGATGAATCAGACATGCGCCGTGGTAAAGCCACTGCGAATGCAGCATTTGGCAATGCGGCTAGCGTATTAGTTGGGGATTTTATCTATACACGCTCATTTCAGATGATGACGGAACTAGGATCCATGAAGATCCTTAAACTAATGAGCAATGCCGTAAACGTGATCGCCGAAGGTGAAGTACAGCAGTTGATGAACTGTAACGACCCTAACACGACAGAAGAAAGCTACATGCAAGTCATCTACTCTAAGACTGCGCGCTTATTTGAATCCGCAACTCAAATCGGTGCAATCTTAAATGATGCTCCTGAGCATGTTGAAATCGCAATGCAAAATTACGGTAAGTATCTAGGCACTGCGTTTCAGCTCATTGATGACGTCATGGATTACACTTCTGATGGCGAAGACATGGGTAAAAATGTGGGTGATGACTTGGCTGAAGGCAAGCCAACTTTACCTCTACTCCATGCTATGCGTAATACCACACCAGAAAACGCAATCATGATTCGTGAAGCGATTGAGAAAGCGAATGGCATGGATCGCTTAGAAGAAATTCTTGCGGTCATGAAAAAAGCAGGCTCTCTGGAGTACACAACGCAAAAAGCTCTAGAAGAAGCAGACAAAGCAATCGCAGAACTATCAGTGTTGCCAGAGTCTGAATACAAACAAGCTCTTGTTACTTTGGCTCATGTCGCAGTACAACGCACGAAGTAATCAATAGCTACCCATAACGCAAGGCTTATAGCTAAAAGGAAGAGCATGCTCTTCCTTTTTTACGTTTGATACCTAATGACGACGCCCGAGACGCTAGTAATATCTGTCACTACCGCCATGCAGTTGTGGATCATCTTCTATTTCATCAAAGCTAACGGCGAGCTGCTGTTCAGTCCCTTGTTTGGACAACAATACCGTCTCTGCTTCATGGTCGACCACTAATATCGTACCGACGCCTTGTTGGCACTCAACAACCATGCCTTTACGGATTCGACTCGCTTCCATCATCTTCTCCTTCACTACGTCGTTTTATTCGATCATTTTTACGAAGTTGAGAAATCAAGGATCAAAAAAGCCGATCAAAATGATCGGCTTTCTTCTTATATAGGCTTTCTAGATTACTTTGCGAATTCAACACCAATGTTGATGTCGCCATTTAGTGTTTCTAGCATACCGTCTAATGCAGACTTTTCGTAATCGCTGAGTTTGCCGTAGCTTAGTACTTCTTCAACGCCTTCTTTACCCAGTTTCACAGGTTGCGCGAAGTACGTCGCGTGTTCGCCGTCGCCTTCAACGTAAGCGCACTCAACTACGCCTTCTTCACCTTGAAGAGCACGAACCAGAGACAGACCAAAGCGACATGCAGCTTGGCCCATTGATAGTGTTGCACTACCACCACCCGCTTTCGCTTCTACAACTTCAGTACCTGCATTTTGAATACGTTTCGTTAATGCTTCTACTTCTTCAGCTGTAAACTCAACACCTTCTACTTGAGACAGTAGAGGTAAGATCGTTACGCCAGAGTGACCACCAATAACTGGCACGCGAACGTCACCTGGATCTTTGTCTTTTAGCTCAGCAACAAACGTTTCTGAACGGATAACATCCAACGTTGTTACACCAAATAGACGACGCTTATCATAAACACCCGCTTTTTTAAGAACTTCAGCAGCAATTGGCACTGTTGTATTTACAGGGTTTGTGATGATACCAACACAAGCTTTCGGACAAACAACCGCAATCTTCTCCGCTAGCGATTTAACGATACCAGCGTTTACATTAAATAGATCCGCACGATCCATACCTGGCTTACGCGCAACACCAGCAGAAATTAGCACAACATCCGCGCCTTCTAGTGCTGGAGTAGGATCTTCACCAGCGTAACCTTTGATAGAAACTGGCGTAGGGATGTGGCTAAGATCAGCGGCCACACCAGGAGTTACTGGAGCAATATCATATAGGGCTAGATCAGAACCAGCAGGAAGACGGTTCTTAAGTAGAAGGGCCAGGGCTTGACCGATGCCACCAGCGGCACCAATAACGGCTACTTTCATGTAGTTCTCCTTGAGAGTATTTCTCTTATAAACGTATTCGTAGGGTAGTTTGTAACCAACTTAAATAAAGCTATCGGAATCACAACTTGATTACAATCAATTAACGCTAGCTTTGCGACCTCGCGCAACTCGCTGTTACCGTGCTACAAATGGGGCTTGGATTATTCTTTTATTCTGTTGAAATGACAAGGAATTCAAGAAAACAGATACAGCCCTACTTCAGCGCGCTAAAGAATTCTATGTGGTATATAGTTTACAGTGACGCATCTAACATAATCCTGGGACTCTTTGGCACCGCCTGAATATATATGCGAGAATATGCAAAATTGCTGACCCGTAATAAGAGATTTGTAATGACTATGCGCAATTCAGAAAAACAAGACAACTTAGTTCGCGCCTTTAAAGCCCTGTTAAAAGAAGAAAGCTTTGGCTCACAGGGCGAGATTGTTGACGCACTCAAACAGCAAGGATTTGAGAGTATCAACCAATCTAAAGTCTCACGTATGCTGACTAAATTTGGCGCTGTCCGTACGCGCAATGCAAAAATGGAAATGGTTTACTGTCTTCCTGCTGAGCTAGGTGTCCCAACAGTCAGCAGCTCTCTGCGTGAACTAGTACTAGACATCGATCGTAACGCAGCGTTAGTGGTAATTCACACTGGCCCAGGTGCAGCACAGTTGATTGCTCGCTTGCTTGATTCACTCGGTAAATCCGAAGGTATTCTTGGTGTTGTCGCAGGTGACGATACCATTTTCATTACGCCAACCATGGCAATTACGACTGAGCAACTCTTCAAATCAGTGTGCGAGCTGTTCGAATATACTGGTTAAGTTCTATAAAGCTTCAATCAGCTAACTCATTGTGGGTTATAAAAGAAGTCTCATTTTGTAGCCCATAATTTATGTAAATTTTTTGCTTACTCCGCTCATTCTTCAACCATCCATTTTGTGATTAACATCACGCAATTGATCTTTTTCATTTCAGTCACTAAACGTTAATTAAGCAATTGTTTTAAAAAGAATTAAATCACAAATTGAATCCTATCCCCTGATACAAAATTCAGACTTATCAACTATAACATTTAACAATTGGATAATTTTCTGCCAATTTTTTGTTATGATTCGCTCGCTTTTTCAAACGATTGGATTGAAAAAGGTGCCGTTTCCAAATAGGAAACTCCAGAAGTGATTTATGGTTATTTCCGGGTAAATAATGAATATAAGGAAGGGAAATTCATGGCATTTAACAAACTTCTCAAAGTAGGCGCTATCGCTGCAGCCGTAATGGGCGCAGGCGCAGTTAACGCTCAAGAGTTTATTACCATCGGTACTGGCTCTGTGACAGGTGTTTACTACCCAACTGGTGGTGCTATCTGTAAGTTGGTAAATAAAGGTCGTAAAGACCACAACATCCGTTGTTCAGTAGAATCGACTGGTGGCTCAATTTACAACGTTAACACTATCCGTGCAGGCGAATTAGATTTTGGTATCGTGCAATCGGATTGGCAGTACCACGGCTACAACGGTACGAGCAAGTTTGAAGAACAAGGCCCGTACAAGAAGCTACGCGCAATGTTCTCTCTTCATACAGAACCTTTCAACATCATTGCGCGTGCAGATTCAGGTATTGAAAACGTTGAAGACCTGAAAGGTAAGCGCGTAAACATCGGTAATCCAGGCTCTGGTGACCGTGCAACGATGGGCGTTGTCATGGAAGCGATGGGTTGGACAAACGACAGCTTCAAGTTGGCGTCTGAGCTAAAAGGCTCTGAACGCTCTCAGGCACTTTGTGATAACAAAATTGACGCCTTCATTTACATGGTCGGCCACCCGAACGGTTCAATCAAAGAAGCAACCACATCATGTGATGCGAAGCTAGTTTCAGCAACAGGCCCTAAAATCGATAAAATTGTTGCCGACAACCCATACTACGCCTTTAGCTCAGTACCGGCTGGTATGTACCGCGGTACAGACAAAGACGTAAACAGCTTTGGTGTTGCAGCAACAATGGTAACGACCTCTGATGTTTCAGACGATGTCGCTTACAACGTGGCAAAAGCTGTGTTTGAAAACTTTGATACCTTCAAACGTCTACACCCTGCATTCGCAAACTTGAAGAAAGAAGACATGGTGAAAGCTGGTCTTTCTATTCCTCTTCACCCAGGTGCAGAAAAATACTACAAAGAAATGGGTCTAATTAAGTAATTTCCTCAGACTCTACATACAGGCAGGAAAGAATATTTTCTGCCTGTTTGAGCATACAGGTTGTAGCACGTTCTAACTGTATGCTTCATTCGCCAGTTTTCTTCTGAAAACTGCGAGCTCATACCCAAGAAAACTTAAACGCCGCCTAACAGAGTATCCAACAATCAACACTTTGAGTTCAGGCAGCAAAATACTCGAAAGCAAACTTCGCTCCATTCACTACACTGATAGAGGCGAAGTGTGGTTCTCGATAAAAATCAGACAGGACCATCAATAATAAGGAAAAAGTACATGGCGACGAATCAAGCTCCGTCACAAGATGTGCAAGAAATGGTGGCTCAGGCAGACACAGGTGCACGTAGCCCTTCGGGAATGCAAGGACGAATCCTTTGGTTTGTTCCTCTGTGTTGGTCACTATTTCAATTATGGTACGCATCCCCGTTACCATTTATTTTCAATTTTGGCGTACTGAACGACACGGAAGCGCGATCTATCCACCTTACTTTCGCGATCTTTTTGGCTTTCACTGCTTATCCAGCGATGAAGAATTCTCCTCGCGATCATATCCCTCTTGTTGATTGGATACTCGCGTTGGCTGGCAGCTTTTCAGCAGCCTATATATACCTTTTTTATACCGAGCTAGCAGGACGCTCAGGCGCACCGACAACGGTTGATATCGTTGTTGCTGTTATCGGTATGATCCTCCTTTTAGAAGCAACACGCCGAGCTCTTGGTCCACCATTAATGGTCGTGGCTGCTGTTTTCCTTACTTACACCTTTGCAGGCCCTTACATGCCTGACGTTATCGCGCACAAAGGGGCAAGCTTGAACAAGGCCATGTCTCACTTGTGGCTAACAACAGAAGGCGTATTTGGGGTTGCGCTAGGTGTTTCTACCTCTTTTGTCTTCTTGTTTGTATTGTTTGGAGCAATGCTGGAACGCGCTGGTGCTGGTGCTTACTTCATTAAAGTTGCCTTCTCGTTGCTTGGCCATATGAAAGGTGGTCCAGCTAAAGCGGCCGTTGTTGCATCAGGTTTATCTGGTCTGGTTTCTGGTTCTTCAATCGCAAACGTAGTAACAACTGGCACCTTTACCATTCCACTGATGAAGCGTGTTGGCTTTCCCGGCACAAAAGCGGGTGCGGTAGAGGTAGCGGCTTCAACCAATGGTCAGTTAACACCGCCAATCATGGGTGCAGCCGCATTTTTGATGGTGGAATACGTCGGTATCTCCTACGTTGAGGTGATTAAAGCGGCCCTACTTCCAGCGCTAATCTCTTATATTGCTTTAATTTACATTGTTCACCTTGAAGCATGTAAAGCAGGCATGACGGGCCTTCCTCGTCGCCACAACCCAACACTAGTACAAAGTCTGCTGTCCTTTACTGGCACAATCTTAGGATTGTGTGTGATCAGCGCATTGGTTTACTACGGAGTGGGTTGGACAAAAGACGTCTTTGGTGATGCCGCGACACCAATTGTTACCGTCGCACTATTAATCGCGTACGTTGGGTTGGTGAAAGTCTCAGCAAATCACGTGCAAGATGGCGCAATTGAGATTGATGCAGAATTAACAGAAGTACCTGATCCTGGCCCAACCGTTAAGTCAGGCTTGCACTACCTACTCCCTATCGTCGTATTAGTTTGGTGTTTGACTGTCGAACGTTTCTCACCTGGCCTTTCGGCATTCTGGGCAACGGTATTCATGATTTTCATTTTGCTTACTCAACGTCCGTTGATTGCACTGCTGTCAAAGCAAGGTGACATGCTTCAGCAAACCAAAGATGGCTTTGTCGATCTTGCCGAGAGCTTAGTTTCTGGTGCGCGCAATATGATTGGTATCGGCGTTGCAACCGCGGCAGCGGGCACCGTTGTTGGTGTTGTTACACTAACGGGTATCGGCCTAGTGATGACCGACTTCGTCGAGTTTATCTCTGGTGGCAGCATCATTCTTATGCTGCTGTTTACCGCCATCATTAGCTTGGTTCTGGGGATGGGTCTGCCAACAACGGCGAACTACATCGTGGTCTCTACGCTAATGGCGCCGGTTATTGTTACGCTCGGCGCGGCGCATGGCTTGATTATTCCGTTGATAGCGGTGCACTTGTTCGTTTTCTACTTTGGTATTTTGGCCGACGATACCCCACCTGTAGGTCTTGCAGCTTTTGCAGCAGCCGCAATTGCGAAATCAGATCCAATTCGTACCGGTATCCAAGGTTTTACTTACGATATTCGAACCGCTATTTTGCCGTTCATGTTTGTGTTCAATACCCAGCTATTGTTAATGGGGATCGACTCTTGGTGGCATTTGGCACTCACGGTCATCTCATCGATCATTGCAATGCTGATATTCTCTGCGGCAACTCAAGGATGGTGGTTCACGCGTAACAAGTGGTGGGAAACAGTCCTATTATTAGTACTGACGTTTTCGTTTTTCCGTCCAGGTTTTTGGTGGGACATGCTGTACCCAGCGAAAGTTCTTTCTCCTGGCGTTGAGGTAGCTCAAATCACGGAAACACTAAATGTAGGAGAATCATTGGAGTTACGTGTTGCCGGTGAAAACCTTGAGGGCGACTACATTGAGAAAACGGTTCGTCTTCCATTCGAAGACAGTGCGACAACAGCAGACGCACGTATTTCATCTATGGGTCTGATGCTGACCGAAAGTGACAACAAAATGATTGTCGATATGGTTGAATTTGGTAGTCCAGCAGAGTCCGCAGGTATCGACTTTGATTGGGAAATCAAGTGGGTTATCCTGGATGCAGACCGTCCAATGAAAGAGTGGGTGTTTGTACCATGCTTAATGATTTTGCTGGTGCTTGCAATGAACCAAAAACGTCGTGCTCGTAAGGAACAATTGAGCGCATAACCGATTTGGCCCCGAGGATAAAGGGGCCTTAATGAGAGACATTGAATGTACAAACAAATTCTTGTTCCGGTTGATCTAAATGACCAAGGCTTTTCAGACCGAGCGGTTGAACTAGCGGTTTGGCAGGCAAAGCAAGCAAATGCTCAAATCCATCTTCTGACTGTACTACCTGGTATTCACATGTCGATGGTTGCCACATACTTTCCGAAAGATGCTGCGGCCAAAATGAAGCAAGACGTGAAGCAGCAACTAAAAACTTTCGCTAATGAGCATATTGCTGAAGATGTGGTTCACCAAGTGCATGTTGCTGAAGGCAAGGCCTACGCGACCATTCTTGATTATGCAGAACGTTTAGGCGCTGATCTCATCATTATGCCAAGCCACAAGCGCTCTAAAATCAATAAAGTAATGCTTGGCTCTGTCGCGAGTAAGGTTGTGGAATATTCTCCAATCAATGTGATGGTCGTAAAACCGCAAGGCTAAGTAAATACAGAAACGAAAAAGGACGCTAACATTAGCGTCCTTTTTATATGAAACAAGTAAGGGTTATGCCATCACTGGGTAATCGGTATAACCTTCTGCTCCGCCCAAATAAAAGTGTTCTGGTTTCGCCTCATTAAGAGGTGCATTTTTCTTAAATCGCTCAACTAAATCTGGGTTTGCGATAAAGGGAACGCCAAATGCGACCACATCAACTTTGTTTTCTGCAATTGCTGTTGCCGCTTCTTGTGCACTGTAGCCCACGTTCGCCATTAAGTGACCTTGATAGTTTTCGCGTGCTGGCTTGAGAACATCTGCTTTTTGTACGCCTTTCAGATCCGCACGCATCACGTGCCAATAAGCAAGATCGAAAGAATTAAGTTGCTCTGCTAAGTAACGCACCAAACCAACTGGATCACTGTCTTTCATGTCATTAAATCCATTTAGCGGAGATGTACGCAGACCGACTCTTCCGGGTCCCCACACCTCAACGACTTCTTTCACTATCTCAAGTAAAAATCGAGCACGATTTTCAACCGAGCCACCGTATTCATCGGTACGTAAATTTGAGCCGTCACGAAGGAAGTTATCAATAAGATAACCATTGGCGCCATGTATCTCGACCCCATCAAAGCCGGCTTTCTTGGCGTTTTCTGCACCTTGTTTAAACGCCGCAACAATGGAAGCTATCTCATCCACTTCGAGTGCTCGTGGTACCGTATATGCTTGCTTACCCGAAGGGGTATGGACTAATTCATCACGAATGGCCAATGCGCTCGCCGCTACAGGTGTTTTTCCTTCATTCAGATCAGGATGACAAGCTCGTCCCGCATGCCAAATTTGCAGTACAATCTTACCGCCTCTCTCATGAACCGCATCCGTTACCTTTTTCCAAGCTGCGATTTGCTCTTCGTTGTAAATGCCCGGCTCTGCCATGAAAGCAGACGTACCTTCCATCACCATGGTGCATTCAGCAATGATAAGTCCGGCACTCGCACGTTGAGCGTAGTATTCAACCATAAGGTCATTAGGAATATGGTCTGCGCCAGCACGAGCTCGCGTTAAAGGCGCCATAATGGCACGGTTATCTAATGCTAATTGACCGAGTTCGATAGGAGAAAATAAGTCTACAGAGTTGGACATGTTGTTTACCTCAAATGACAATAACTTGATGGCTAAGGATGAGGTGCCAGACTATAATCAGATTAATATTGAAACAATATGGATAATTGAAAGTGATTGTTCGCAATTTAGAAACAATTGACTTTAGAACGCTTTCTATCTTTGTCACAAGCTGTCGACTACTGAGCTTAACCAAGTGCGCGCTGGAGTTAAACCTACCAAAATCTACTGTTAGCAAAGCCATAACCAAACTCGAACAACACTTTGAAGCCAAACTGCTAGAGCGCACAACCCGAAAGTTAGTGATCACCGAAGCTGGCCAAATGGTTTTAGAGCGTGCTGCAAGCTTAGTTGAGGAATTCCACTCAATTGGCCATGACGTTCAGGAGATGGAACAACAGATCCAAGGCCGGCTGCGTATTTCCGCGCCACCAGCGTTGGATTCGTATATGGCGGAGCACATCTTTTTGCCATTTTTAAAACAATGGCCAAAAGTACAAATTGCGTTAGAAGCATCGAACGATTTTGTTGATCTGTTTTCACACGGCTTTGATATGGCAATTCGAGTCGGTCAGATAGTTGATGATCGATTGATCGCAAAAAAATTAGGCTATACCACTCGAGTCCTGGCTGCTAGCCCTGAGTATTTAGCTGAGTTCGGCGTACCTGAAACGCCAGAAGATCTGACAAAACACAACTGTTTGAGGTATCAATATGTTTCAGAAATAGGGCCTTGGACGCTGATCTCACACGATAATACCGTCAATGTTTCAATAACCAGTAACTTCTCAAGTACAACTGTAGAAGCAATATTGAAAGGCGCACTTAAAGGACTAGGCATCGCTAACTTACCTGTGCAGAACATGACGCAAGAGCTAGAAAGTGGCACCTTAGTCAGAGTGTTACCGCAATGGCACACGGTACCAATGCCTATTTATTTAGTCTATCGTCCTGGAGCAAACCGCCCACGGCGTGTACAAGCAATGATTGACCATATCATGAGCTTAAGATCTCAATTTGAATTTGGACCTCAGCATGGTTTGTGTTGCGGAGAAGCATAACCTAGCAACTATCAGGCACTAGCATGCTGCTCGGATAAATGCCGCAAGCTTCTCACTAGCATGCTGTTCACTCAATGCAGACATATCACCCGCGGCTTCCACTTTACCATCTGCCACAAACACAAAGTGGCTGGCAATCGCTTTGGCATCGCTTAAATGGTGCGTGACCATCAATACGGTTATTCCCCGCTCTGCTGCGAGTTTTTTTACCAAGCTCAGCATCTCTTCACGCAACACCGGATCAAGCGCCGAGAACGGCTCATCCAATAGCCACATGGGATGAGGCTGAACAAAACAACGCGCTAAGGCAACACGTTGACGCTGGCCACCAGAAAGATGCTCTGGCAAACGGTCGAGGTACTCTGCAACACCAACTTGCTGCGCGGCTTGTTCAATCTGACGATTTTGGTCCACCGTAAGCTTTAGCCCTGGGTGTAAGCCCAAACCGATGTTGTCACGCACCGATAAGTGAGCAAACAAATTGTGCTCTTGGAACAACATAGAGAACGGACGCAGATAAGGCTCTTTACGCACAATGGACTCACCATCAACACGAATATCACCACAGCCAGGATGGATGAATCCTGCCACCAACGCCAGCAAGGTTGACTTCCCTGCCCCACTTGGTCCCATCAGCGATACAATCTGTCCTTGCTCAATCGTTAAGTCAAAACGAAACAGTTCACGTTGGTAGGTGTACTGCACATCATCCAACACTAACATTACGCTCTCTCCTTCGTTTTCAATACTTTCTCAATCAAGGCAAAACAGCCCACACTCAACAACAATAGGGTCACCGACACCACCGCAGCTGCGTCCATCTGATAACTGCCAAGCAACTGGAACAAATACAGAGGTAAGGTACGAAACTCTTGTCCACCAAACAGTGCGATGGCACTTAAATCCCCTATTGCAAACATAAAGCTGATCGCAAACGCATGTGCAAACGGCTTGCGTAGCGCCTGCCACTCCACCACTTTAAACCGTTGCCAGCCACGCATGCCTAAGCTGGCACATACATACTGATACTGTTGTTCAATGTGCAGCATTGGCTGCGCTAGCGTTTTGATCACGTAAGGCAAAGCCATCAAACCGTTCACCAAAATCACGACAAAAAATGCCAAGCTAAAAACATCGGTAAATGCGCGCAGTAATAAGAATAAACCGGTGCTAATCACCAGACCTGGAGTCACCAAAATAATGGTGCCGATTAACTCAATCTGATCGGCTCGCGTGTTTTTGTACTGCAACCGCCAACGGCGACTGGTCAATAGTATGGACACCCCTGCAGCGACCGCAAGCGCGCTAGCGACACAGGCGACTTTGAGGGAGTTCAATAGCGCAGACCAAAAACGCTCATCGGTTAATACTGTCCAAACTTGTTGGTTGATGCCACTCAGTAACACCATCAATAACGGCGGTATTACCAGTAAAAAGGCACCTATGATCCAAAAGCTATCCCAAGCTTTTGACCACCCATGATCCTTCGTTAAATATTGCTGTACCGATGTGCTTCCAGCACTGATATAAACAGGCCTTGTTAACTTCTGCACTCCAATAGCAAGCAGTCCACATAACAGCATCTGCCACAGCGCCAATAACGCCCCAGCTTGTAAATCAAAATCAAACTTAATCGCTTGGTAAATGGCCAATTCAATGGTGGTGGATTTTGGCCCGCCCCCCAACGCCATTACAGTGGCAAAACTGGTAAAGCACAACATAAACACCAACCCACAAACGTGGGGAAGCTGCTGCCTTAAACGCGGCCATTCTACCCAGCGAAACTTATCCCAATGGCTCATCCCAAGATGCGCGCAAAGCTTATGCTGCTCGGCAGGAATAGACTCCAAGGCTTGCAGAAGCAATCGTGCCGCGTAAGGTAAATTAAAGAACACATGGGCGAGTAAAATGCCGTTCAAACCGTAAATAGAGAATGGCAGTTTAGTGTCGAAACTTTGCAACCACTGCGCCAACAAACCACTGTTGCCATAAATCGCTAACAGCCCAAAAACACCAACCAAAACCGGCAAAACCAGTGTCGATGCAAACAGCTTAAGCAGTAATGATTTACCAATAAATTGGCGACGCGAAAGTGCGTGCGCTACTGGAATGGCAAAGCCAACACTGAGCAATGTGGAAAGAAACGCTTGGTAGAAACTGAACTTGGTGACATGTTGATAGTACGGGTCGCCCCATACCACAGACACATCAAGTGAAGGGGCTTGAACAATCAAAGCACCTAGGGCAGAAATAACAAAGGTCGCGATGATCATCGCGACCCCTAAACCTATTTTTGGAACAGAATTCAAAGGTAAAACCTATCTCATTCAGATGAGGATGGAAACGTCAGCTAAAACGTCAATGCGCTTTGCCATTCGCGAATCCAAGACTTACGCATTTTTGCCACTTCATCAGCACTAAAGCTCAACGACTTGCTTGGAACACTCAAAGTTTCAAAACCTTTAGGTAACTCAACGTCAGTGACTGGGTACATCCAGTTACCCGTTGGCATCGCCGATTGGAACTCATCACTTAAAATGAAACTCATAAATTGATCAGCAAGTTCTGAATTTTTTGCCCCTTTCACTTTGGCGGCGACTTCAACTTGCATGTAGTGGCCTTCAGCAAAATTCGCCGTAGCAAACTTCGAATCGTTTTCCGCAATTAAGTGGTACGCAGGTGAAGTGGTGTAAGAAAGCACTAAATCGGACTCACCATTGAGGAACATAGAATACGCCTCAGACCAACCTTTCGTGACCGTTACGGTTTTGCTCGCTAGCTTCTGCCACGCTTGCGTCACATCGTCGCCATAAATAGATTTCATCCATAGCATCAAGCCTTGGCCCGGCGTTGAAGTCCGTGGATCTTGGTAAATCACTTTCAGATCGTCGCGCGTTTCCACCAGCTCTTTCATGCTTTTCGGCGGATTAGCCAGTTTCTCTTTGTTGTACACAAACGCGAAGTAGCCGTAATCGTACGGTACAAACGTCGTGTCACTCCAACCGTTTGGTAACACTGTGTTAGCCGTATCCACACCGTGCTCGACAAGCAGACCGGTTTTCTTCGCTTCTGCCATCAGATTGTTATCCAAACCTAATACGATGTCCGCTTTGCTATTACCGCCTTCAAGACGAAGACGATTCAGAATCGACACACCATCGTCCAACGCTACGAAGTTAACGTCACAGCCACATTTTGCTTCAAAAGCTTGCTCGATTTTAGGACCCGGCCCCCAATCTGCGGCAAAAGAATCGTAGGTATAAATAGTTAATGGGTTTTCAGCAGCAAACGCTGAAGTAGAGGTGATTGCAGCTAGGGCAATCAGATTTAGAGTGGGTTTCACTGCTCGCTCTCCATGAGTATTTCAGAGAAATAAGTTGAGCGGCACAGGGTTTGAGGCGGCTATTAAGGACTTCCAATATCCAGACTCAATTCCTACGCCAGCATTATCTGGTTCAGGTAATACGGGTCCCTAGTTAAACACTTAGGTCTCAGCGCCCCAATGCATTGATTGACTCAATGCTAAATGGGTTTGCTCCCCGATGAGTTGGATGGATTGTAAAGGTATTTGAGTGGTTACACAATCAGCTCACGAACGCTGGTCATAACCCCAACGAGGCACCAAACCTTGCTCAATACCTAAGTGGTCAAGAATTCTCGCCACCATAAAATCCACTAAGTCTTCAATGCTCTTTGGCTGATGATAGAAGCCCGGAGCCGCTGGCATGATGGTGACGCCCATTTGCGACAGTTTGTGCATGTTCTCCAGATGCAGCGTTGAGAATGGTGTTTCGCGAACCACGAGCAACAACTGCCCACGCTCTTTCATCACCACGTCAGCGGCGCGCTCAATCAAGTTGTCCGACATACCGTGTGCTATGGCCGCAACGCTTCCCGCAGAACATGGGCAAACCACCATTTGCTTTGGTGCAGCAGAACCAGACGCAACCGGTGAGAACCAGTCATCTTTACCGCAAACGGTGATGTTATCGGGATTGCAGTTCAGGTGCTCTACCAATGCTTGCTGCACCGCTTCTGGGCCACTTGGCAGCTTAAGATTATGCTCGGTTGCCATCACAACACGAGCCGCCGAAGAAATCAGAACGTAGACATGATAATCCGCCGCAACCAAGCATTCTAAAAGACGAAGGCCATAGGGAGCACCAGAAGCCCCCGTTAATGCCAACGTGATGGCTTTTTTATGAGAGGGTTGTGTTTTGTTTTGCATATCAATCAGGCTTTTTGTTTTAACTGCTCAAGAAGTTTTCCGTGAATACCACCAAAGCCACCGTTACTCATGACTAGAATTTGGTCACCTGGTCGCGCACGTTCGACGATCTTGGCTACAAAGTTATCTATATCCGCATCGACAAACGCTGGCTGTGTGCATTGGTCGGCAATGTCTTGCACAGACCACTCGATATTATCTGGCTGGAACAAGAAGACTTCATCTGCACTGTGTAGTGACTCTGCAAGTGTGTTTTTGTGTACGCCACGCTTCATGGTGGCAGAACGCGGCTCTAACACAGCAAGGATGCGTTTTTCACCTACCTTGTTACGCAAACCACCGACAGTAAGTTCAATTGCCGTTGGGTGATGCGCAAAATCATCGTAAACCGTCACACCTTGTTCTTCACCTTTCAGCTCTAAACGGCGCTTGGTATTGATGAAACGCCCTAATGCCTGGCAAGCAAGATCCGGAGTGACTCCAACATGTCGTGCAGCAGCGATTGCCATCAGCGCATTATCCACATTGTGGTCACCCACCAAATTCCATTCGACGGAACCAACCTTCTCGCCTTGCAACGCAACGTCAAATTTTGAGCCATCAAGCACTAATTTGTGCGCTTGCCAGTCACCATTCTCACCAGAGAACTGTTTTTCAGTCCAGCAGCCACGCTCTAATACATCCGCTAACGCTTGATCTTTTCTCGGCGCTAAGATCAATCCATTGCCCGGTACAGTTCGCACTAAATGATGGAATTGGCGCTTGATCGCTTCTAGATCATCGAAGATATCAGCATGATCGAACTCAAGGTTATTCATGATTAAAGTGCGAGGATGGTAATGCACAAACTTAGAACGCTTATCGAAAAAAGCACTGTCATATTCGTCGGCTTCAACGACAAAAAACATGCTTTCACCCAAACGAGCAGACACTCCGAAGTTACCGAGTACCCCACCGACTAAGAAACCCGGTTGATAACCACAATCTTCAAGTATCCAAGCAAGCATGCTCGACGTGGTCGTTTTCCCATGTGTACCCGATACCGCCAATACCCAACGATCATGCAGCAAAAACTCGTTGAGCCACTGCGGGCCAGAGGTGTAACGCATGTTAGTGTTGAGCACATGCTCGACACAAGGGTTGCCACGGCTCATCGCATTACCAATCACCACAAGATCTGGTTGAGGGTCGAGTTGAGACGGGTCAAAGCCTTCAATAATTTCAATACCTTGAGACTCAAGCAGTGTGCTCATTGGCGGATAAACGTTGGCATCAGAACCAGTGACTTTATGTCCTAATTGGCGCGCTAGAATCGCTGCGCCGCCCATAAATGTGCCACAGATACCCAAGATATGAATGTGCATAAACTAAACCTTGTAATGCGTTTTTTAATGCTTTCATTATCGCGATTACCGCCTGAAAAGCGAGTGACTTTAGCCTTCTTCTTGCAGTCCCTTTCACAAATATGACAAGGTTGAACACAGACTGTACAACCTCTTGCTTACTGATGAATCCCTCAAACAAGTCTACAAATAAATTGAGATCTCAAACAGTTACTTCATTACCATTAAAAAGATCTGCGACTTAAACTTACATCCAGCGCAATCGTTTAACATCCATAAAGAGATGCTCACTTGCGCACTACCCCCAATGAAATGAAAATGTAAGGATTAACCATGTCAGGACTGCGCACCCTAGGCGAGTTCATTGTCGAAAAACAAGCGGATTTCCCCCACGCTAGCGGTGATCTATCATCCCTTTTAGCCTCCATTCGTTTAGCTGCAAA
This sequence comes from Vibrio sp. Vb1554, assembly GCF_033344235.1. NCBI lineage: Bacteria > Pseudomonadati > Pseudomonadota > Gammaproteobacteria > Vibrionales > Vibrionaceae > Vibrio > Vibrio sp. Vb1554. The sequence continues at coordinate 68,096 of NZ_JAWPOJ010000015.1, forward strand.
AATCGTTAACCGCGAAATCAACGCAGCGGGTCTCGGTGATATCACTGGTGCTGTAGGCACGGAAAATGTCCAAGGTGAAGATCAGCAAAAGCTCGATGTTTACGCGAACGATAAGTTCAAAGCCGCGCTTGAAGCTCGTGATCAAGTGTGTGGCGTTGCCAGTGAAGAAGAAGACGAAGCAGTTGCGTTCAATAAAGAACTCAACCAAAACGCCAAATATGTAGTACTGATGGACCCACTTGATGGTTCTTCTAACATCGATGTGAACGTCTCTGTTGGTACTATCTTCTCGATTTACCGTCGTGTTTCTCCAATCGGTACTCCACCAACTGAAGAAGACTTCCTACAACCTGGTCACAAGCAAGTGGCTGCGGGCTACGTGATTTACGGCTCCTCCACCATGTTGGTATACACAACTGGTAACGGCGTAAACGGCTTTACTTACGACCCATCTATCGGCAGCTTCTGTCTTTCTCATGAAAACATGATGATTCCTGATGATGGTAAGATCTACTCCATCAACGAAGGTAATTACATTCGTTTCCCTCAAGGGGTGAAGAAGTACATCAAGTACTGCCAAGAAAACGTGCCAGAAGACGGTCGCCCATACACTTCTCGCTACATTGGCTCGCTGGTTGCTGATTTCCACCGCAACCTACTGAAAGGCGGTATCTACCTTTACCCAAGCACACAAAGCCACCCACAAGGCAAGCTACGCCTGCTTTACGAATGTAACCCTATGGCATTCCTCATTGAGCAAGCTGGCGGCATTGCATCGGACGGTGTGAATCGCATTATGGACATCAAGCCTACTGAGTTGCACCAGCGTGTACCTTTCTTTGTGGGTTCGAAGAACATGGTTCGCAAAGTTGAAGAGTTCCTTGAACTGCACCGCGACGAAGAATAATTTCAGACCTTTGTCCAACGCGGCAGGTGTTTACCTGCCGCGTTTTTGTCGCTAAAGTGAAACGCGAATTTATCATCAGATGAAGCCGCTTTTGTGTGACTCATCGTTAATGAAAAGGAATATTCTAATGAGCTTAAACCATGTACCAGCAGGCAAGTCGCTGCCTGAAGATATCTATGTCGTTATCGAAATTCCTGCAAATGCAGATCCAATCAAGTACGAAGTAGATAAAGACTCTGGTGCTGTATTTGTCGACCGTTTCATGTCTGCACCAATGTTCTACCCATGCAACTATGGCTACGTGAACAATACCCTGTCTCTTGATGGCGACCCAGTCGACGTATTGGTACCAACACCATACCCACTCATGCCAGGTTCAGTCATTCGCTGCCGTCCTGTTGGCGTTTTGAAGATGACAGATGAATCGGGTGAAGATGCAAAAGTGTTTGCGGTTCCCCACTCAAAAATCTCGAAAGAGTACGAGCACATCCAAGATGTGGACGATATCCCAGAACTACTGAAAGCGCAGATCACGCAATTCTTTGAGCGTTACAAAGAGCTTGAAGCAGGCAAATGGGTGAAAGTGGATGGGTGGGCAGATGTTGCTGCCGCTAAAGCTGAAATCCTAGAATCTTACGAGCGAGCTCAGAAAAAATAAGCATCACTGCTGATACAAAATTAAAAAGAGCTGCTCTAGGGCAGCTCTTTTGCTTTCATCTTACCTGTGTCAACTAGATAAGTGCGCCTGCTGAAGACATTCGTCCAGCGTCGTAGTCATGTTGAAAGAAGGGGTCAACATCATCACAAATGCCAAAATACGGACGCCCGATAACACCGAGCATATAAGCACTTTGCTCGCAATACTCTTGTTTACCTTGCTGGTAACCCGCTTGATAAGCCATTATCAGTTCTGGCGTCGCATGGTTAACATCATCCAGCTTCGCAATTCGCTCCTCAGATAACTCCCGTAATCCATCTAAAGCTGACTGCTTACCAAACACTTGCCAATCGGTCACATTATTCGAAGTCGGTAGTGTTGTTTGTGCGCATGCAGCAAGAAGCAACGCCATTACTCCAATTACGAATGTTTTCATCGTGACTCCTTAGTGTTTAGCTCGTTGCTATTGATAATGTCAGTATAGCTCACACCTTTTGACACCAATCTCCGGAAGCGATTTCTTCGGTTAACTGCTCAGTATCTTGATATAAGTAGATCCAAGCTTGGCCAAAAGGCGTAACGATGCTCTCTCGGCGATATTCCACTGGCACATCTTCTAACCTATCTAGCTCAGATAAGGTTTCATCATCAATCAGATACACTTCACCTTGAATCGAGCGTTGCCCAACAGACAACGCTGGATAAGGGCCTAAGTCATACATTGCAAATTGAGCATCCGTTTCATGTAAACCAAGAAACTGCGCCGAGCGCAAATACTGATGGTTGTACTCTCCCTTGCGTAACGTGCCGTAGACAAAAATCAAATGCTGCATAACCACTCCTTAGTCATGACTGTGTATGCTTAGGTTAAAGCACTTTAATCGAACTCAAACTGATAGAGTAGGTCAACGGCGCTATCTACACCAGATACCGCTTCTAAATACAAGTCTTGCATCAATCGGTAACGCACAGTGAACTCACCTAGGGAGTTAAAGATGCCGACACCATATTTCACCTGCAAACCAGGCAGAATATAACCACTCACCGTCACTTGCGAGTCATCGCCCGACCCAGCAGTGTCCAGCTGTAAATCCTGTACGCCAAAGGCTTCACCGATTTCACCAACCACACGCCCACTCTTCGCCAAGCTTAAACCAATTAAGGTAGTCGTCATTGCATTACCACCGGCTTCACCATCAATATCTTGACCACGAAGTAGATAAGAAAGTGCATTGGCTTGGTTCATCGCGGGCTCTGAGAAAATTTCTATACTCGGATCAGATGCTGGGCCCGACACTTGTACCCCTGCAATGACATCATCTTGGGTATTGTCTGGATTACGAATCGCTTTGATAGACAAGTAAGGTTGATCTGGTGGACCATTCATCAGAATCTTACCTTCTTTAATCAATAAGTCCTGACCAAACGAACGATAAGAACCATCGACAACATTCACTTCACCAACGATGAACGGACCTTTGTCTTTTTGTGTCACGTTTAGGCTCCCTTTCAACCCACCTTTTAAGCCAAAAGCGGCAAGTTGGAAGTCATCACCAATTTTAATGTTGATGTTCGTTTCCACATCAAACGGCATCGCAGCCACATCGTCCACTGGCTGCAAGTTTTTATCGAGAATAACGGTATCACTCGATACGCCTACTGCACTTGGTGGAAGCTCTTCGACGACAATTCTTCCCCATGGCAAATTAATATCACCCTCAATTTTCGCAAGCTGAGGGGTCACATCTATTGTCATGTCAGGCTCAACTTTGATTTTTACCATTGGAGGCACATCAACATTGAGCTCTTTAGCAAATACACGCGCTTTAGTGCGCCAGTTCTGTAAGTCCTGCCAGTCGGCATCACCGGTAACGTTCAACTCACCATCCGGGGTTAAAATTCCGGCATCCAAGTCCGCTTGATGGCCTTTAAAGTTGATGACGACCTGCCCTGAGTTTATATCTATCGGTGTGACTTCACCCTGTAGCTTCATTTGGTCAATCAAGAACTGACCGTTCACCTTCGGATGCATAACGTCACCTGATATCGCTAGGTCAGTATTCATGTTTGCTTTAAACAAGCTGTACTCACCAATCAACGGTGCCAAGAAATCCAAGTGGAACGTAGAGAGTGAAACCTTACCATCAATAGTGGGCTTTTCAGTCGAGACATTCAGTAAAGAAACCTTACCAGACAAGTCGCCGTTATCTTTCACATCAAATAGCCACTCGGCATCAAGCTTGTCTTTCGCTAATGCTGCTTTAAAGTTGAAGCTTTCCCAACCGACTTTAATTGGCTGTTCAAGCGCTTGTTCAACTTGGCCTTTTGGCATATTGACACTTAAGGTTACTTCAGGCTTTTTCTCTGGTGCCCATTTAGCAAAAGCCTGTGCATTAACCGAGCCTTGCAGCTTGGTTTCTGGCGGCAGGAATTGTTTGATTTGGTCAAAATCAAAATCATTGATGGCTAACTTCGCCTGGCCACTCTTACCGACACTAATGTCTTCGGTTAGACATACGCTCGACTCCGCTTGCAACCAACAATGCGCTTGAACGTTCGCGATCTGTTTGTCGATATTGACCTTCACCGCGGTCGATTTTTGCAACGCCCACGGGCCTTGTTGCGAGCTCAGCGTCAAGCGGCGCAGCGCCCCATCCCAAATCATTTCTGGTTTCTGCTGGAATGCCCCTTCAATTTCTAAACTGGTCGACACCAGGTCAGACACTACATCGAGCGTCAGTTGATGCAGTTTTTCATCCCCAGAGACTTCAAGGTCAGCACTATCAACTTTTATGTCGTCATAGGTAATGTTGTTCGCAATTAGGCTTATGTTCGCTTTTGGTGCTGGCAGAGGCTTCACATCACCCTTTAAGGTGATCGTTTCTACGTTCGCCTGTTGCTGCCAGTTTATCTGATTTAAAGCGAGATCAAGATTGATGTCTGGTTCTTTCAAGCTACCACGTAGTGCGACTTTACCTTGCATTCTACCTGCAAGATCCGGAACACTTTTTGCAAAATCAGGGAAGTTAACCTCAACATCCATCAGAATTTGCTTATCGATCTTACCCTTTGCACTCAGTTGGTTCGGGCCATGAGAAAGCGCTAAACCCTGAGTGGTAAGTTGGATGTCTTCGCCTTTGCCGTTCTTATCAGACGCTTCAAGTTGCCCTTCAACATTCAGCGGATAACCTCGCAAAATGCCGTCAATGTCTAACTTAGGCAAACTGACTTGCCAACCGCCTTGTTCTGTTAACGACCCCGAAGTCGAAAGATTACCGCTGATATCCCCTTCGGCTTCTTTCCACTGCAATCCTGGTTGAATATTCTTCAGGTTTAAGTCAGCTTGCCAGTTGATTGGCGCGGCCCAATTGGCCATGACTTTCCCAGAGAGTTCGCCTCCTAAGGTTTTCACTACAAGGCTTTCGAGGTCAATTTGCTCTAACGTACCTTTGCCGTTTAGTGCGACATCAACGGCGGGAATATCTTTGCCTGACGCTTTGGTTTCTAATGCGACTTCGTAGCCATCAAGTGAGCCTTTTGCCGCCAAGCTTGGTACAGAAACCTGGTAATCGCTTTGTCCAAATAGCGGCCATTGCGCCTGTACATTTTTAATCGCGACATCAAACGGTAACTGCGTTTTAAGCGGTTGAATATCACCTTTGATCTCCGCTTGTACAAGCTCAGAAAGCGTAGCATTTAGTGACAAATCACCAACCGAACCCGAGACCGAAAGCGACAGTTTTTGTCCCTTCGCATCTGCTTGCTTCACTAACGCGTCCAATTGCGCTTTGATAGGGTAATCAGAAGAAAGCGTCACTTGTGTGCTCAACTTGCCTTCCACTTCTGGCATGTCGAGCTCTAATGTTTTGACATCAACACGCTCACCGCCTGCTCTTGCAACCAAACCAAGATGATTGACGATCACTGGCGTTTCACCTGCCAGTTTGAAATTGTGAATATCAAGACGACGCGCTTCAACCGTCAGTGGAATCCATACTTCGGGTAACACAATATCTTGCGGCGTAACGTCAGTTTCTTTCGGCTCTTCAACAACCGCTTCAGGTTCAGCTTCACTTGGTGCTAAAGCCACATTAATGTCTTTCAACGCGGTAGGTGCGATCACCAAACGATCGCCCTGCATCGACAAAGCGGTCGAGAATGTTTGCCAATCAATTTGATTGCCCAGCACATTGACATTGATATCATTAAAGCTGACTTTATTAACAAAAATTGGCACTGGCGTACTGATAGAACGCAGTGGTGGTGTTTCCTCTTGCTCCTCGCTTGCTGGCGGTAGCTCTGGCATCTTAAAGTCAAGCCCCTGCAGTCTTAACTCATCGACACAGACCTTAGGGTCAAAGAAACAGCGGAAGTTCACTGCCAAAGCTAAACGCTCGACTTTGGCGTCGATATTCAAAGACTCATCGACAAAACTGACGTTATGCAGTTCGAAGCGAGGAAACAATGAACCCTGCACTTTTTCAATCTGCAATTGTGGTAGTGCTTTTTCGGCTCCCCACAAGGCAAATTTGAGGCCTGGGTGGGTAAATAAAACTGTCGCGACAATAATGATGAGCAACAGCAATAGACCAATCAAACTGAGCGACAGCCATTTGGTCCACTTAAACATCATTTTGATCATAGCTCAGGCCCCAATGAGAAGTGGATACGAAACTCTCGTTCTGGTTTTGCATCCAACCCCCATGCAAAATCAAAACTAACAGGGCCCACCGGAGACGCCCAGCGGATACCAACACCAGCACCTGATTTCCAATCTGGTGTTTCATTAAACGCATCACCAATATCGTAAAACGTTGCAGCCCACCAGTTTCCATAAACACGATATTGGTATTCTAATGTACTGCTAACAATGTATTTACCCCCCGTCAGGGCGCCACTCTCATCCACAGGTGAAATAGATTCATAGCCGTAACCACGAATATTATTGTCACCACCAGCGAAGAAACGCAGCGACGGTGATAGTTTTTCAAGTTCATCGGTAATATTCGCACCACCTTCTAAGCGGAACAAACCACGATGATTCTCTCCAATACCACGAATCCAAGAAGTCGAGCCAATTAAGCGGAGCACTCTAGTTTCAGAAAGCATAGCGGTATCACCATACTCAATAGTGATGCTTTGCTTGTCTCCCCACATTGGCATATTGCCCCCTCGAACCCTAGTCCGAGAAAATGTCGCACCTGGAAGTACGAAGTTGAATTCATCATCTTGTAAACCTTGCGTAAAGCTCTCGTACAAATGACGAACATAAACGGTATTATGCCAACCACCGTCTGCTAACCAATGACGCTCCACTGCAAGGTTAGACTCGATACTCTGCGTGTCACGGTTGTCTAGGTTTTTAAGCCCATATTGAACTTGATAATAATCGTTAGCGACATCTTCTAAAGGAATTTTGTAAGAAGCAGTCACGGTTTGCTCTGGCTTAGATAGGGATAAAGCAGTGTTGAAACTGTGTCCTCGGGAGCTCACCCAAGGTTTCTTCCACTTCAACGTTCCTCGAACGCCGACATCCGTTGAGTAACCAATACCCGTCTCGATCTGATTCTTAGAAGCAGGAGATAAAGACACTTTAATTGGCAAGTCTCGGCCATCATCAAGCCTATCCAATTCAGGCTCAACAAAAACTGAGGAAAACCACTCCGTATTTGATAGCTTCTGGTTAAACTCGCCCAGCTTCGAAACGTTGTATGGGTCCCCTTCTTTAAAAGGTTGTAGTGATGCGACACGGTCTTCCCAGATGTGGTTGCCAATAAAAGAAACGTCGCCAAAATTGAAACGTATTCCACTGCTGTAGTGCAAACGGACATTAGCTTCGTTCAGATCAGGGATAACCTCTAATCGACTTAGCGTAAACTCACCATTGAAGTAACCACGCTGAAGCGCCAAGTTACGAATGCCTGACTTAAGGCTGTCGTATTGGCCTTGATTCAAAACTTGACCAACTTTTAGCGGAGAGCGCTCAATAAGTTTTGCAAACTCTTCATCGTCCTTAGCCTCTCCAGTGATGACCACATCCATGACTTTCACTTTCACTGGCAAGCCCGGCTTGATGAGCACAATTAACTCATCATTCGCTTCAGGAATAGAGTATGAAATTTTTGCATGATAATACCCAAGCGCGTTAAGCGCTTCAGTGATACTTTGATCTAATCTCGCTTGAAAACGCAGAGAAGTGGAGTAATCCTTCTCTGGAATAGATGATAGATACGCACTGACATTCTCTTCTAAAGCGCCATCAATGCCTTTCAAAGTCAAAGAAACATCGGCATAGGCACCATGAGAAAAGGCAAACAGGCCAACAATGGTGGGGAGAGCTTTTTTTATCATGCTTTTATGGCTGAATGAGGTTAAGTAAACGTAAATAATGATAACGCCAATTAGATTCTAAGTCTGTAATATTAATAGGTTTAACGCGGTCTATGTCATCACAGCATCAGATACAGACGAAATGAAAAAGTTCGCAAATTTAAGACACGTATTGAAGGACAAATACCATGCTCAACAAACAAACATTGATCAGTATAGAAGATGCCTTGCCAGGTAGAGATCAACCAATGCAGATTGACGATCATCATTTTGTAAATAAATCTAACCTAAAGGCGCCTCTTGCGTCACACCAACAGCAGATTTTGCTCGGAATGGGCTGTTTTTGGGGCGCTGAGCGCGTATTTTGGCAACTCGACGGCGTTGTATCTACTTCGGTCGGTTACGCTGGGGGGTACACACCCAATCCCACGTATGAAGAGGTCTGTACAGGTAAAACGGGTCATACAGAAGTCGTACGAGTCGTTTTCGATGAACGCGTCATCTCATTAGAAAAGCTACTGGCTGTTTTTTGGGAAAAACACGACCCAACTCAGGGAATGCGTCAAGGTAACGACTTAGGTACTCAATATCGTTCTGCAATTTACACTTATTCGACGGGGCAACTCGAGAGCGCAGAGAAATCGAAACTCTTGTATCAGCAAGCACTGCAAGAAGAGCAACGCGCGAACATCACCACCGAAATACAACCAGCAGGTCCGTATTACTTTGCGGAAACCTACCACCAGCAATATTTGGCGAAAAACCCTGATGGTTACTGTGGCATCGGAGGAACGGGAGTTTGCTTCCCACCAAGCCTCCAAGGATAAACCTAACCAGCAACAAAAAGAGCGACCGATATGGTCGCTCTTTTCTAAATCTAAGTGGGTACCAAGCTAACTAAGCCGATAATGATGCTATCACTTGGTTGACTTCTTTAAAGATGGTGAGCCTTTTATGATCGTTGACGTCAGGTAGTAACACTTTGCCATTGTCGAACTGAAAACAGCCAACCCCAACAATAAAAAACTGACCTTTGAACAACGTTTTAACAAAACGGGCCACTTGTAATGGTCGATATACAGCAAACTCACGTAGCATAACTCACCTCAATTCCTTTGAGAAAACACGGATTGCTTATTTTTCCTCTGCAATCTTAATGCGCAATTTGCGACGGAACTCATTTTAGCAAATTCTAAATATAACGCAAGATTACACCACTCCATACGTTAAATAAATGTTACCAACGGTCCTACAAATTTCTAGGTTCTGGATATATACTGGAAGCTTCCAAACCTCGTACGGAATATAACAATATGAAAACTAAGACTCTCCTACCTCTATTACTGGCCTTAACGCCAAGCTTGACCTTTGCACACAACTTGTCAGTGGGAAAAAGCGTTCCTCCTGTCAATGTTGCCGCTTACGGCGAGATTGTTTTACAAGGCGAAGGCGTTGCATACCAACCCTGGGCAACTCAACATATGCAAGGCAAAGTTCGTGTCATTCAAGCCATTGCAGGCCGTAGCAGTTCAAAAGAAATGAATGCCCCTTTAATGTCGGCAATAACAGCGGCAAATTTTCCACAAGAAAGCTACCAGACCACAACTATCATCAACCAAGATGATGCAATTTGGGGGACAGGCTCTTTCGTGAAGTCTTCAGCTCAAGACAGCAAAAAAGAGTTCCCATGGTCATCCATGGTTCTTGATGAAAATGGCGTAGTTGCTAATACTTGGGACCTGAAAGAAGAAAGTTCGGCCATTATTGTTCAAGACAAAACGGGCAAAGTTCTGTTTGTCAAAGAGGGCGCACTTGAGCAAGATGAGATAACAAAAGTCATTGAGCTTATTAGACAGAACATCTAGCTTCATTGAATGGCTCCTTGTTCTTGTTGTAAGGAGCTATATGAATTTGATTAGAAGCATGGGCAGTGACAACTCTGCTCTTTATAAGTGCGACACTTCCACAGAGAGTATTACCAATATTTTTCGGCACGTATGTGTGGAGTTAAATTTTTCTGCTAGCCAACAAAAGAGTGAACTTTTATTCATTATGGGTGTTATATTATAACAGTCGGTAAGAGGAGCTCAGATGTACCACCACCAGCAAAAAACACTAAGATATTGGTATCGCACTGCTTTATTTTTCAGTGTTGCGTTGCTGATCGCTTGGAACTTTGCGGTTGTACTCCATCAAGTCGATCTGACGCCCGACCATCATACCCATCATCATTGCCAATTATTTTCTGGTGTTCAGCACGGTATAGCAAAGGTACAACCTACCCTCTCTACACCGACTTTTACGCGCGCCCAGCATCATCATGTTTTTTTGCATCTCGTGTACGGCGAAGAAGTTCTTGGCGCTGCTCGTGCCCCTCCTTATTTTGCTTAATTTCCAAACTATTCCACACTCAAAATTATTGAGTTCATTTCCGCACCTAGTGTGTCAGGAACAATAACTTAGTGAAACTCGAATCTGAGCAATACCGCCTTTGGTTAATGCCAGTAAAATTAGGAAAAATACAATGTCATCAAAACACGTTTTAGCCCTTGCTATTGGCCTCACTTTATCGACAGCAGCGAATGCAAACGAATACCGCCAGCATGGTGCTCATGTGCATGGTCACGTCGAGTTTAATATCGCCCAAGATGGCAAAGATCTGTTAGTAGAGATCACAGCTCCTGGAGCTGATGTTGTGGGTTTCGAACATGCTCCAGAAAACGCACAACAAGAGCAAGCGCTTAAACAAGCCGTCGCTACACTCGAAGACAGCAACGCATTGTTCGCTATTAACTCACAAGCTGATTGTAATGTTGAAGAAGCTTACGTGAGCCACAACCTAAGCGAAACTCATGAGGAACATGATCATAGTGAGCACGACCATGATGACCATGCACATCACGATCATGAAGGACACGAACACCATGATCATAATGAACATCATGATAAACATGACCACCATGACGATCATGATGAGGCGCACGATCATGGCGGTCACGGTGAATTTTCGGTGCAATATCGCTTCAATTGCGAACAAGTTAATCAGCTTAGCCAAATCCAAACCGATTGGTTTAACCAATTCCCAACTACAGAGTCCATCAGCGTCAATATATTCACTGATACCATGCAATCAGCAATTAAATTAAGCAAAGATAACACCCAAATCGTAATCAAATAACACGAGTGGCGTGTGAGTACCCACTTACACGCCACAGCTTTGGTGATTTAATATGACTGAAACCACACCAAATGTTGTCGAGCTAGAGGATGCCCAATTTTTCTGGCCCGGTTCAACCAACCCAACCATCCACATCCCCAAATTACACATTACACAAGGCGAGCATGTGTTTATCAAAGGTCCAAGTGGCTGCGGTAAATCGACCTTGCTCGCTTTGTTGACGGGGATTAACACATTAACTTCAGGCTCTCTATCTGTACTCGATACTGACCTTGCTAGTTTAAGTGCCAGTCAGAGAGACCGCTTTCGCGCCAATCATATTGGCTACATCTTTCAACAGTTCAATTTATTGCCGTACCTTAACGTACTTGAAAACGTATTATTGCCATGTCAGTTCAGTAAAATACGACGTGACCGTGCCCATTTAGGTGCCTCATCTCAAACATTAAATGAACAGGCTCAGGCCCTACTAGAACGACTGCATTTGCCAAACGAGCTTCATACACGCCCTGTCTCTGAATTGAGTATTGGTCAACAACAACGTGTGGCTGCGGCTCGAGCTCTGATAGGACATCCAGAGTTAGTGATCGCTGACGAACCAACCTCAGCTTTAGACTATGACAATCGTAAAGCATTTATTGAGCTCCTTATGGAGCAAGCGAATCAAGCCAATGCCACACTGGTATTCGTTAGCCACGACCCAACACTCGAACCCTTATTCGATCGCACGCTCAATCTACCCGACATTAATCAAGTATCTAGCCTAGGAGCCATATCATGAGTGCTGTTGTAAAGCTCGCCTGGAAAAGCTTGATGAACCGCAAAGCGACGGCAATTCTAACCATCATGACCGTTGCGATTTCAGTGGTACTCCTCTTGGGCGTCGAGCGTATCCGAACTCAAGCCAAGGATAGCTTCTCCAATACAATTTCAGGCACTGACCTCATTATTGGTGGACGCTCTGGGCAAGTGAACCTATTGCTCTATTCTGTGTTTCGTATTGGTAATGCGACCAACAACATCGATTGGAAAAGCTACCAAGAGTTTGTCAATCATCGTTCAGTCGATTGGGCTATTCCAATCTCGCTTGGCGACTCGCATAAAGGCTTCCGAGTTATGGGAACCAATCACAGTTACTTTGAGCATTACAAGTTTGGAAGTAAGCAACCACTAACATTTAGCAAGGGCAGAGAATTCAATGGTTTATTTGAAACCGTGCTAGGTTCTGATGTCGCTAAACAACTTGGTTATGATATCGGTAGCGAAATCATCATTGCCCACGGCATTAGCGACGTTGGCTTTAGCCGTCATGACAATCTGCCATTTAAAGTTGTCGGTATCCTTGCACCTACAGGAACACCAGTCGACAAAACTGTCCATGTATCATTGGAAGCCATCGAAGCCATTCACGTCGGATGGGAAAGTGGTGCGCGTTTGGGCCCGACACCCAAGGCACAAGATCTCAAAAACAGAGACTTTCAGCCCAAACAAATTACCGCTATGCTCGTTGGTTTGAAATCTCGTATTCAAACTTTCGCCCTGCAAAGACAAATTAACACCTACCCCAAAGAGCCGCTCAGCGCCATTATGCCCGGCGTTGCGTTGCATGAGTTATGGGGAATGATGTCGGTTGCAGAGCAAGCCCTAATGGCAGTATCTGGTTTTGTCGTGATCGCAGGGTTGTTAGGTATGTTAAGCAGTCTATTAACTAGCCTACAGGAACGCCGCCGTGAAATGGCGATTTTGCGAGCCATGGGAGCAAGGCCTCGTCATGTTTTCTCACTATTAATTAGTGAAGCCAGCTTGCTCACTGCTGCTGGTATTATTACTGGCGTTACTGGGCTGTATGCCATTCTGGCTATCGCGCAGCCGATCATCCAACAGCACTATGGAATACATCTCACCTTAAGCATCTTATCTACTTATGAGTGGATGCTATTAGGTTTCGTACAATGCGCTGGTATTGTGATTGGTTTCATTCCCGCACTCCGCGCCTACCGACAGTCACTGAGTGACGGAATGACAATAAGGATTTAATAAAATGTGGAAAAAAATACTCGCAAGTTGCTTGCTGGTCGTCGCATTCACAGCGCCTGTTATGGCCAGCGAAGAACCATTAAAGCTTGACTGGATTGACCTTGTTCCAGAAAAAGAGCGTAAATTGTTCGACAGTATAGGCATGCCCGCATCTGATCACAGTGGTGGCGCAGCCCAGCAGTCCAAGATTGGTAACGTTCGACCAGAACTGAACGGAAGCCAAGTTAAAATTCCGGGGTTTGTTATCCCACTTGAAGGTGATGCCGATACCGTCACCGAATTTTTATTGGTGCCATATTTTGGAGCTTGTATTCACGTGCCACCACCGCCTCCAAACCAGATCATTTACGTGAAGTTTCCGAAAGGCGCGCCTGTTCAAGAGTTGTGGGATGTTATATATGTGGTTGGAACGTTGAAAACCGAGACGATAAACCACGAACTGGCAGAAACGGCTTACGTTATTGAGGGATCAGAAATAGAAGCCTACGACGATATGTAATTTAAGTCGTCGATAAGCCTCGCTACACCTAAGGCGTCACACTGGCGCCTTTTTTAGCTTTGTGCTACACGATATAACGAGATAAATACGCTAATACGCCCACATAAATAACCAAAAGAAACGCTATCGACAGGTGCTTTTTGAGTTTACCTGCTTCTGAGAACTTCATAGCCCCTCCAAAATAACGATAACAATTTTAACAACTCATTATCATTTTGAATAGCCCTATTCGTTCAAAAACTGAGAACTCCTGTCTGGTCGCTTGGTCAGATAAGGTGTAAATTTAAACGTGCGAACCGCGCAGTTCTTGGTAGGAAAACGAATGGCAGACCCGACAAAGCAACCTGTTGTCATCGAACATCAGTCAGACACAAAAAAAAATACGCAACAAGAAAAGAAACAAGGCTACATAAAAGACAGTGCTAGTAAGGTAAAAACCATTGCCCAAATACACGGTCTTGACGCCTTACTGCAAACCGAACCGCCAGCCAAATCTGCGTTTGAAAGAGCCCAATTGCGAGAGCAAAGACGCCAAGAACAGCGACAAAAAAACTTAGAACAGATTTTAAAATTAGCGCACAGTTCATGCCGAGATGAGACAGCGGGAGAGCCAGACCAAGATTGGTTGCATCGATTTTTTGAGATGGCTCAAGACATCCATAACAGCGCGATGCAAAAGCTATGGGCTCAAGTGATGAAGCGTGAAGTGACCAATCCGGGTTCAACATCCATGAAAGCGTTGAAAACCCTCAAAGATATGTCACCAAAGGAAGCACAAACTCTGCAAAGAGCCGCCTCTTTAGCGTGCAGTTTTGGAGGGGATCACAGCAGAAAACTGCTGATTGGTTACAAAGCGCAAGGAGGCATATTTAGCTTCGGCAAGCGAGACGTCGCCAACAGCCTAAATATGGGAAGTTTTCAACTGCCGTATTCAAGCTTGTTGCTCTTAATTGAATTAGGGCTGCTGCACAGTGCCGAACTTGAATCTGGCGAAATTAGTATCGAGACACCGTTGGTCCTCACCTACCAAGGTAAAAACTTGTCGCTGAACGTAAACAGTAAAGGTGTCCGCCTTTTATATTACCGCTTCACACCCACAGGCAATGAGCTCTGTACCTTGCTCGGAAACAAACCACATGCCGAATACTACGATCAAATGCTTGCACTGTTAAATCATAGATTTAGTGTCCATAGTGAAGCTAAAAGTACGGTTCATCATACTGTCTAGCCAGTTGGAGAAGCATTTGACCACCTATGATCCAAATACTTCTCCAGCCGCTCAAAGAGCTTTAGGTCACCTATGATCTAAATGCTTTTTTATCGGATCACACCGCGTTGTTTAAGATCGATTAAGCACAAATCCACCAACTCCTCGACACTCTTTTCTCCTGCGGGCAAATCGATTTCAGGGTTCTCTGGCGCTTGATATTCCGAATCAATACCAGTGAAATTAGGAATCTCTCCCGCACGGGCTTTACGGTATAAACCCTTAGGATCTCGACCTTCGCAAACCTCTAGAGATGCATTGACATACACTTCAATAAACTCGCCTTCTGGCAATAAATCGCGCACTAACTTCCGCTCTGCACGATGCGGTGAAATAAACGCCGACAGAACAATTAAACCCGCATCTGCCATCAACTTCGCCAGTTCACCAATGCGACGAATGTTCTCGCGACGGTCCTGTTCAGAAAAACCTAAATCGCTACACAAACCATGCCGTACATTGTCACCATCCAATAAATAGGTGTGGTAACCCAATGCTGCAAGGCGATTTTCCAACGCCCCTGCTACGGTTGATTTACCCGCTCCAGATAAACCAGTGAACCACAATACGGCAGGTTTTTGCTTCTTTAATTCAGCACGAAACTGTTTATCAACCGAATGCTGGTGCCAAACAATGTTTTCATCTTTTACCGTCGTTTCGGCAGTCATAACGTATCCTTGTAAATATCGGAATTAAAACGGGAAAAAGACCGGGATCAAAGTAAGTACTAATACAGAGTACACAATCGAAATTGGCACTCCAATTCTCACGTAGTCGGTCAATTTGTAATTTCCTACGCTGTACACCAGCAGGTTAGTTTGGTAACCGTAGGGAGAGATAAAGCTCGCACTCGCGCCGAACAAAACCGCCATGATGAATGGCATCGGATCCACGCCATAACCCACCGCCATGCTATAGCCGATAGGAAAAGAAAGCGCAGCCGCGGCATTGTTTGTCACCAATTCAGTGAGTACCAATGTCATGATATAAGTCGCCACCAAGGCACCAAATACTCCCCAGCCATTAAACGCTTCAATAAACATCACTCCCATTCTTTCTGACAATCCAGAAGAGATCATCAGTTGAGCAATAGACAAAGCGGAACCGACAATCACGACGATATCGATCGGAAAACGGCGGCGCAGTTCTGAAATCTGCACAATACCAAACGCAATAAGCGCGATAAGGTACGCAGCTAGACCTTTAATAATCGGTACTAACTCTAATAGAGCGCATCCAATTACGGCTGCAAAGCCCAGTAATACAATAGAAGACTTATTCGTATCAAGCCGAGCGCTAGAGTCCAAGTCATGCACTAAAACAAACTCTTTACGATGAGCTCGGCGTTCAGACTCAAAACGCTTTCCTGGAACCAGAACTAACGTGTCTCCTGGCGCTAAGGCAATACTACCCAAGCCACCTTCTAGGCGTTCGTGGCCTCGGCGAATCGCCACAACAACGGCATCGAATCGATCGCGGAATCGGCTCTCTTTGAGGGTTTTGTAGCAAAATGTCGCCGACGAGCTCACCACAACTTCGATAAAGTTTTGCCCATTTAAGTGCTGCTGACCAAACAACTTGAGGCCCGGAATTTCTTGCAGGGTCGCGACGCTCTCAACATCGCCACAAAATAACAGGCGGTCTTTTGCATTGAGCACAAAATCCGGTCCCACAGAAGAAACAGTAACACCATCGCGCACCACTTCTGCAAGAAACAGTTTGCGCAGCGCACGTAAATTATTCTCGCTGATCGTACGCCCAACTAGCGGTGAGCCTGGCTCAACGCGAGACTCAAGAAAGTAAGGTAAATCTTCTTGATTTTGATCATCATAATTCGGTAGCAAGTAGCTCAGTGGGATAAGAATCAGCATCCCTCCCACCAGCACAGCCAAACCTATCATCGTAGGTGTAAAAAAGCTCAGGCTCGGTAAGCCTGCGTCTTCGACAAAGCTGTTGATGATTAAGTTAGTCGACGTACCAATCAAAGTTAACGTGCCACCAAAAATGGCGGCATAAGACAAGGGAATAAGTAATTTCGAAGGTGCATGCTGCTGATTACGCTTAATCGCCCCAATCAATGAGACAACCACAGCGGTATTATTCGTAAATGAAGAGAGCAAGGCTGTCGATACACCGAGCTTAGCAATCACGCTGCCTAACTGGCCCTCAGAGATACTTCGGCTCACCCAACTGATCAGCAGTGTTTTTTCTAGAGCACAGGATGCAAGAATCAATAGAACCAGGGTTAACAATGAAGAGTTGGTAAAATTGGATGCGATAGTGGCTGAATCCATCATCCCAGCCATGAATGCAATAAAAGCGGCACCCGCAAAGACATAACTAGGCTTAATTTTCGTGACAAGCAAGCAAGTGATAATGCCAAGCAAAATCGCTAACACAAACCCTTGTTCCCACATAGCCTTTCCTTACCAAATAGCCCTAAAGGGCACAACAACGACTCATTTATCCATGAATCACCGACAAACGAGCAAACAGACAAAAATCAGCGCAAGCGAAAAGAACATCAGAATGCTCGGTTTCTTGGGCTCCACCGAAGCACTCTGGTATTAGGAGAATACCTAACGACATTTCGCAATTCAGTTAGGTAGCGACACCCCAAGTACAACAGCAAACAGTGCCTGAAATTATCGTACTTGGGTGAGCCAGTTACTTTTTCAGAAACTGGCTGACGTCTTTTGCTTCCCAGTGTGGGAAGTGTTTACGGACAAGCGCATTAAGCTCAACTTCAAACGCAGAGATGTCCGTCAAATCGCGCTCAACCACGGCGAGGCTCTCTTTAACCATGCCAGCACCAACCGTCACGTTTGTCAGACGATCGATAATGATAAAGCCACCGGTATCTGCACAGTCTTGATAATTGTCCAGCGCGACTGACTCATTAAGAGACCATTCACACAAACCAATACCATTCAATGGCAGCTCTGCCGAGCTATGAGTCGAGAGATTATTAATGTCATATTGATGACGAATCGCTTCAACATGACCTACGGTTTTCTTACCTGCGATTTTGATGTCATAGTCACGACCCGGTTGCAGGGGTTGCTCTGTCATCCACACCACATCGGCAAGCAAATGGTTTGTGGTTTCCACTTGAGCATTATCTAGAACAATCAAATCGCCACGGCTAATATCGATCTCATCGCTTAGCGTCAGAGTGACAGCTAATCCGGCACGAGCTTCTTCGATATCACCATCAAAGGTCACAATACGTGCCACAGTTGACGTTTTACCCGATGGCAATGCTTTAATGGCATCACCGACTTTGATCGAACCAGAAGAAATGGTCCCCGCAAAACCACGGAAATCGAGGTTAGGACGATTAACGTATTGCACAGGGAAGCGGAATTCACCCGCGCCTTTTTCTTGATCCACATCGACCGTTTCAAGAAGCTCAAGCAGTGATGGGCCTTTAAACCAAGTCAGGTTTTGGCCTTTATCCACCACATTGTCCCCTTCAAGCGCTGAGATCGGGATGATTTGAATATCAATATCCCCTGTCAGATTCTCAGAGAACTTCAGATACTCATCGCGGATCTCTTCAAAGCGCTCTTGGGAGTAATCCACTAAGTCCATCTTGTTGATCGCCACAACAAAGTGCTTCAAACCCAACAGGTTGGAAATGAAAGAGTGACGACGAGTTTGATCGAGAATGCCCTTACGTGCATCAACCAGAATCACAGCTAAGTCACATGTCGATGCGCCTGTAGCCATGTTACGTGTGTACTGCTCGTGTCCAGGAGTATCTGCAATGATGAATTTACGTTTCTGCGTCGAGAAATAGCGGTAAGCCACATCAATCGTGATCCCCTGCTCTCGCTCAGCTTGTAAGCCATCGACCAACAACGCAAGGTCGGGCTTTTCACCCGTGGTACCCACACGTTGGCTGTCTGAATGCACTGCCGCTAGCTGATCTTCATAAATTTGTTTTGAGTCATGGAGTAAGCGACCGATTAATGTACTTTTACCGTCATCCACCGAGCCACAAGTCAAGAATCTAAGTAACGACTTGTACTGGTGTTGTGTTAAATAGCCTTCGATACCAAGCTCGGCTAATTGAGCTTCAACTGCACTGTTCATTATCTTTCCTTAGATCCTTTAGAAGTAACCTTGACGTTTCTTAAGCTCCATCGATCCTGACTGATCGTGGTCGATCGCTCGGCCTTGGCGCTCACTCGACGTTGCCACCAGCATCTCTTCGATAATGCCAGTTAAAGTGTTTGCTTCAGACTCGATAGCCCCAGTCAATGGATAACAACCAAGGGTACGGAAGCGCACACTCTTCTCTTCAATCACTTCACCCGGTTGAAGCTCCATACGATCATCATCAACCATGATCAGCATGCCATCGCGTTCAACAACTGGGCGTTTGTCCGCGAGGTAAAGCGGCACGATCTCGATGTTTTCTAAATAGATGTATTGCCAGATATCAAGCTCAGTCCAGTTAGACAGTGGGAATACACGAATGCTCTCACCCTTATTAACCTGACCGTTGTACGTCTTCCATAGCTCAGGACGTTGGTTTTTAGGGTCCCATGTATGGTTCTTATCGCGGAATGAATACACGCGCTCTTTCGCCCGTGATTTCTCTTCATCGCGGCGCGCGCCACCAAAGGCGGCATCAAAACCGTACTTGTTCAGCGCTTGTTTTAAGCCTTGAGTCTTCATGATGTCAGTGTGCTTAGAAGAACCATGAACAAACGGACTACAGCCCATGGCTAGACCTTCTGGATTCTTATGTACCAAAAGCTCAAAACCGTATTTGGCCGCGGTGCGATCACGAAATTCAATCATCTCGCGGAACTTCCAATCGGTGTCGACATGCAGCAATGGAAATGGAATCTTACCTGGGTAAAAAGCTTTACGCGCTAGGTGCAGCATCACTGATGAGTCTTTACCAATCGAATACATCATGACTGGGTTATCAAACTCAGCCGCAACTTCACGGATGATGTGGATACTCTCCGCTTCGAGTTGTTTAAGGTGAGTTAAACGTTGTTGGTCCATGTTTTGTATTTCCTTTTTAAGCTTGAAGGCGCATTACGTCTCTAATCTTTGGTCTGAAATTATATGGAGTTGGCAATAGCACTTTTGTTGAATTCAGTACTAGACAAAAACCAGTCTAACTTTTGAGACAGTCGCACTACCTCTCCGACAACAATCAAAGATGGCGACTGTGCTTCCTTCGATAAATCAGAGAGTTGGGAGAGTTCTCCCGTAAATACTTTTTGTTGAATCTGCGTGCCACGCTCAATAATGGCAATCGGAGTCGACGCTGAACGACCATGCTTAATGAGTTGATTCTGAATATAGTGTGATTTCATCAGCCCCATGTAGATCACTAAAGTCTGATTCCCACGCGCCAACGTGGACCAATCCATCTCATCACTTTCTTCTTTCAAGTGGCCAGTCACAAAGATGGCCGATTGCGCATAATCACGATGAGTCAGTGGAATACCAGCATAAGCGGTTGCGCCAGCTGCTGCGGTAATGCCAGGGACAACTTGAAAACGAACGCCGGCATCAGCAAGCACTTCTAACTCTTCACCACCACGACCGAATACAAACGGATCCCCACCTTTAATGCGCACTACTTTGTAGCCCTGCTTGGCAAAATCCACCAAAAGCTGATTCGTCTTCTCCTGCGGCACACTGTGATGCCCAGCTCGCTTCCCAACGCACACCAAAATCGTATCGCTTGGAATCAATGCCATGATTTCTTCAGACACCAAGTAGTCGTACAAAACCACATCAGCTTGCTGCAAGCAGTTCAGTGCTTTCACCGTCAGAAGTTCAGGATCGCCTGGTCCTGCACCTACTAAGGCGACTTCACCAGGCTGTAGCGATTGCTTTGCAAAACGAGTAACACCAGCGACTGGGTTGTCAGAAACTAACCGGGGCTTTGGTTTAGGAAAAGAAGTGACTGAATCGTTCGTTGCCATGTGCTTGCTCATCGTCCATTGATATCGTTATGCAAGCATTATGGCGGGGCGTTTATATTACCTGAAATTCTAAAATTTCATTTTTTATTCAAAAATCTGCTAAGAAGTTTTTGTTTGGTCTCATTCAAAAGCGTGAAAAAGTCGGCGGTTAATATGAATAAGGTTCAGTAAACTGATTAATGTTCACAGTTTTCTGTATCTTTATCATCGAGTTGCATCTGTGTTTGATACATTACGCAGTACGATTTCCCCTTATCATTGAATTGGAGCACCAAATGAAAGTGGCAGTTCATCCTATTTCCCTCGCAGTATTAAGTGGCATGCTAACGCTTGCTGGCCCAACAATGGCCGATACCATCAAGCTTCGTATTATCGAAACCACCGACATTCACACCAACGTGATGGATTACGATTACTACAAAGACCAACCATTACAGCAAATCGGTTTAAGTCGCGCAGCGACAATAGTGAAACAAGCTAAGTCCGAGACAGAAAACACGGTACTAGTAGATAACGGTGATTTAATTCAGGGCAGCCCAATGGGCGATTACATGGCGGCAAAGGGGATTAATCCTGGCGACGTGCACCCAGTCTACAAAGCGATGAACCAGCTAGACTACGATGTGGGCAACATTGGCAATCATGAGTTCAACTATGGCTTAGATTTCCTACAAACGACGTTGAAGGGTGCAAACTTCCCTTACATCAATGCAAACGTATTTGATAAACAAACCGGTGAGCATTACTTCAAGCCTTACCTCATCAAAACTCACACATTTAAAGACACAAACGGCGAAGCGCATCAAATAAAAGTGGGTTACATCGGCTTTGTACCACCACAAATTATGGTGTGGGATAAGAAGAACTTAGAAGGCAAAGTCTTTGCTAAAGACATTAAGGAAACAGCAGAGAAACTGATTCCTCAAATGAAGAAAGAAGGCGCAGACGTGATTGTGGCGATTCCACACTCGGGCATTTCTACTGATCCATACAAACTAGGCGCTGAAAACTCTGTTTACTACCTCACAGAAGTTGAAGGTATTGATGCGATTGCTTTTGGTCACTCTCACGCCGTCTTCCCAGGGAAAGACTTCGCAAACCTACCTGGTGTTGATATAAATAAAGGGACCATCAATGGTGTAACGTCCGTGATGCCGGGCCGCTGGGGAAGTCACGTAGGTGTGATGGATTTGATGCTGAAAGAGAAAGACGGCAGATGGCAAGTCGTCGAAGGCCAAGCAGAAGCACGCCCTATCTTCGATAAAGTAAATAAGAAGTCATTAGCTAAAGCCGATGCAGATATTGTGAAAGCGTTAGAAGAAGATCACAAAGGCACTCGTGAATTTGTAAACCAACCAATCGGCAAAGCAAATGATGTCATGTACAGCTTCTTGGCATTAGTGCAGGACGACCCCACCATTCAAATCGTTAACCTTGCTCAGAAAGACTACGTAGAACGCTTTATTCAAGGCGACCCAGACCTTTCTGACATTCCAGTACTGAGTGCGGCAGCACCATTTAAAGTCGGCGGTCGTAAGAACGATCCGAATAACTTTACAGAAGTAGAATCCGGTCAGCTCACCTTCCGTAATGCGGCCGATCTTTACTTATATCCAAACACCTTGGTTGCGATGAAAGTGAAAGGTAAAGAAGTTCGCGAATGGCTAGAGTGCAGTGCGGGTCAATTCAACCACATCGACATCAACAATCCTAAACCGCAATCTTTGATTGATTGGGATAATTTCCGTACTTACAACTTCGATGTTATTGATGGGGTTAACTACCAAATCGACGTTACCCAACCGCCGAAGTACGATGCGGATTGTAAAGTGATTAATCCAGATTCTCAGCGTATTGTGAACCTGACGTTCAATGGTAAGCCTGTCAATCCGAAGCAAGATTTCATCATCGCAACCAATAACTACCGTGCTTATAGCAATACTTTCCCTGGTACAGGCCCAGATTTCATTGCGTTTGACGCACCAGATGAAAACCGCTCTGTCGTCGCCACTTATATTTCTCGCGTGAGTGAAGAAAAAGGAGAAGTGACACCAAGCGCTGACAACAACTGGTCTTTCGCACCGATTAAGTCCGATAACAAGCTAGATATTCGTTTCGAAACCTCCCCTAGCGATAAAGTGGCGCAGTTCATCAAAGAGAAAGGACAATACCCAATGAAACGCGTGTCAACAGACGACATTGGTTTCGCAATTTATCAAATCGATCTGAATAAATAAGGTTGATTTGACAGCAACACTAAGCGGCTCTCATGAGCCGCTTTTTTGTTATCAATAAAACCCGTTAAAATAAAGAAAACCGTTTCCGAGTTATCACATGCACAGCGATCTTTTTTTAGACTTAGTCAATCATGGCTTTTTAGAGACAGAAGCAAACCAACTTATTGAAAATGGTGAGTTGCTCGAACTGCCTACACGCCACATTCTTAATCACCAAGGAGAGTTGAGCTCACACCTTTACTTCATCATTGAGGGGTTATGCCACGCAAGCTATCTCACGGAGCACGGCAAAGAATTCAGTAAAGAATTTTATTGGGAGAAGGACTGGGTTATCGGGTTTGAGAGCATAATAAAGGACCAACCTTCGCCTTACTTATTGGAAACGCTGAGCGCTTGTCAGCTATTTTGCTTGCCAATTGAAACGTTGCATCACTGGCGAGCAGAAAAGCACGCCATTTACTTAAAGCTACTCGAAAACCAACTGGTTAATAAAGAGAATAAAGAACGCTTTATGTTGCTCTACTCTCCAGAGGAACGATATCAATTATTTTGCGCTCATTACCCAGATTTAAAGCAACGTATTACCGATAGTCAAATTGCGGCCTACCTGGGCATTACGCCAATCAGTTTGAGTCGAATCAAAGCACGCTTAACCAAAGATCACACTCTCAAATAAACTCAAAAAAGAAAAAAGCTCTTCAAACGAAGAGCTTTTTCTCTGCTATTTGAGCTATTTAAGAATTCGCGCCCGGAACTGGCGCCCTTTCATCTTGCCGTTACTAATGGTTTGTAGAGCCTTTTTAGCCACAGATTTTTCGACGGCAACATAAGCGCGCACAGGGAACAGGTGAATCTTTCCGACTTGAGAGCCTGGAATACCATTTTTTCCTGTCAAACAACCTAAAATATCACCCGGTCGTACTTTCTGTTTCTTACCGCCATCAATGTTAATCGTCACCATCTTCGCTTGGTATGGCTGCTGATTTGATTTGGCAGGCAATGTTGCTGGTACCACGTCCATCTCTAGGTATTCTTCAATACGAGCTACACGTAAACCGTCTTTCTCACCAAAAAAGCTGAACGCTAAACCTTTACTACCCGCACGACCTGTACGACCAATACGGTGCACATGAACCTCAGGATCGCGCGATAGCTCAAAGTTAAAGACAGCATCAAGATTATCAACGTCCAAACCACGCGCCGCAACGTCTGTTGCAACAAGGATAGACACACTCTTGTTAGCAAACTGCACAAATGCTTGGTCGCGTTCACGCTGCTCTAAGTCCCCATGGATATCGATAACGCTGAATCCTTTGTGATGCAACTCATCTGCGACACTTTGCACTTCTTTTTTGGTATTACAAAAAACAACCGCGGACTCTGGTTGGTGAGTCAGCAGCAAATTCGCCAATGCTTCATCACGCGCTTCCGAGCCTTCAACTTTATAGAAGTACTGCGCAATGCTTGAAGTATCATGCGTCGATTCCACCTTAATCACTTCCGGTGTCTGCATTATACGCTGCGCAATTTGCTCAATTTTTTCTGGAAAAGTAGCACTGAAAAGTAGAGTTTGACGCTGCTTTGGCGCTGCATCGATGATTGCATCTAATGCGTCTTGGAAACCCATGTCCAACATGCGATCAGCTTCATCTAGCACCAAGGTATTCAGTTCGCTAAGATCAATTCGGCCTTTTTCAAGGTGATCCAAAATACGACCAGGAGTACCAACTAGGATATGCGCACCATGCTCTAACGAACCAATTTGTGGCCCCATAGGCATCCCACCGCAGAGAGTAAGCACTTTAATATTATGAATGCCGCGACCTAAAGTACGAATTTCCTTCGCTACTTGGTCTGCAAGCTCACGTGTTGGACACAATACTAATGACTGGACACGAAAGCGTTTGACGTTGAGGTTCGATAAAACCCCTAAACCAAATGCAGCGGTTTTACCTGAGCCCGTTTTACCCTGCCCGATGACATCACGATGTTTTAGGATTGCAGGCAAGCTCAAAGCTTGAATTGGCGTCATGTGGGTATAGTTCAGGGAATCAAGTGTGGCGAGTAACGCTGGGTTCAGCCCAACTTGATCGAATGTTTGTTTGCTCACGGGGATATCCTCAGGTGAGATGGAAAGAGGGCACATTATCACCAGATTTGGTGGGAAAACCAGTGCTAATTAACCTTTGTTAATGAGTATGAGCTCAAAACAAAGTAAAGTCAGTCACTCGATTCTCATTACGGATAACAACATGCTCACTTGGATTACTTTGCCCTTTGCTCAGCTAACAACCACACAGCTGTATGAAATGATGAAATTGCGTGTAGATGTATTCGTTGTTGAACAAACCTGCCCTTATCCTGAACTGGATGGTAAGGACACACTCGAAGGCGTTTATCATCTAATAGGCTATCACGGTGATGAACTGGTTGCTTGCGCACGATTACTGCCCGCAGGCACCACGTATGACAATGTGAGTATTGGTCGAGTGGTGACAAAGCAAACCGCGCGAGGCGGTGGCTTAGGTCATAAGTTATTGGACAAGGCCTTGGCACAATGCGAAACATTATGGCCAGGACAGACAATAGATATAGGTGCTCAAGAACACCTCATCCAGTTTTATGCAAGTCATGGATTCAAGGTTATCTCAGAGTGCTACCTTGAAGATGGTATCCCTCATGTGGATATGCGGAAAGAATCCGTAGCGCAATAAGCTTCAATTCGATTGGTTACTATGAAAACTAATCGCTATGAAAGACTAACTAAAAAGACGCGATATCTTCGCGTCTTTTCATTTGAAGCGTTTACTTGTTACGTCCAAAAGTCCCATCCGATAAACGGAAAAACATAACGGACCGCCCGCTTTTTTCCAGCTGTAGCATATCTAACTCGCCTTCGTCACTAAGCTTAAAGCGAATCAACTGTCCCTTCTTTATTTGGCTTAGCGGCTTATCACTGCCTTCTATTTTGACCAGAGCGCTAAGATCCGCCATAGAGAGCTGATTACTTCTGAAAACCTGCGCTAATGTATCACCATTTTTAACCGTGTACTCTTTCCAGTCTTCAGATTTCGGTCCAGAGTTCTGAGAGGTTCTCTGCTGGCTTAAACTCTGCGCGTTCAGCTCAATCGCTACGCGTGGATGATCGACCTCAGTCTGCTCAACTGGTTGATCTGTTTTATTAGGCAAAGGAATAACAAGGAGTACCAGAATCAATGGCACTAAGACCATCAAAGCACGCTGGTGAAATTTAGGCAGACGCAACCAAAACTGCTTAACAGGCTGTATACGCTCCAACCATTGCTCTTTGTTGAACGGCTGCTTCCAGTCGATAGCAGCGAATTTTTGTTTAACCAATTCGACATAGTCGACTTGCTGCTTTTTCTTTCTGCGACGATTCATTGTAATGAGTCCCTTAACACTTCTACGGCCAGTATAAAAATACCGACGCGGAGAGTATATGTTTTTCACCAAACTAAAATGGAATTGGGATTAAATTAGCAGAAATTTCACTTGGAGTAAGAGATAAGTCACAACCTGGCCGCCTCAATTAAGCATTCAGTCGCAATCATTTAAACCTAAGCTCGAAACTGATATCCTGTTACCTTTATCACTCCTAATAAGAGCGACATTCATGTCTGAAATTAAATTTGAAACTGCAGAACAAAAAGCAAGCTACGGCATTGGTCTGCAAATGGGTCAGCAACTTGCAGGCTCTGGTCTTGAAGGTCTTAGCGTTGATGCTATCGCAGCAGGTATTGCAACAGCACTAACTGGTGACATGCCATCAATCGAAATTGATGAAATCAACAAAGCACTACAAGAACTTCACACTCGTGCAGAAACAGCTCGCCAAGAAGCAGCAAAAATTGCGGCAGCAGAAGGCGAAGCGTTCCTAAAAGACAACGCTCTACGACCTGAAGTTAACGTTCTAGACTCTGGTCTTCAGTACGAAATCATTTCTGAAGGTACTGGTGCAGTTCCTACAGCAGAAAGCTCAGTTCGCGTTCACTACCACGGTGAGCTAACTGACGGTACTGTATTCGATAGCTCTGTATCTCGCGGTCAACCTGCTGAATTCCCTGTTACAGGTGTAATCAAAGGTTGGGTAGAGGCACTACAACTAATGCCTGTTGGCTCTAAGTGGAAGCTATACGTACCACAAGATCTTGCGTACGGTGAGCGTGGCGCTGGTGCGGCTATCCCTCCATTTGCAGCTTTAGTTTTCGAAGTAGAACTATTAGATATTATCTAATTGAAACCATTTTCAATTATGATTAAATAAAACGGCGCACTAGCGCCGTTTTTTTGTCTAAACTGAATAGACTTTCTCACCTCTGAACCTTTCACTCTGATAGCCTTTAAAAATAAAATCACTTTTAAAAAACGCTCAACCTTTGGAGGTACTATGCGTAAAACACTCCTAACTCTAGCACTCCTATCAATCAACATTGGTAGTGCGCACGCATTCTTAGATTCAGTCACTCAAAAAAGTAAAGAAAGTGGCCTGATGGACATGGTCGGCAGCAGCTTGAACACCGAGTCGTCTCCATTAACAGACATGCTAACTAGCCAATTACCAGTATCCACTGAGCAAGCAGCCGGAGGCAGTGGTGCACTACTCGCTTTGGCTCAAAGCCAGCTTTCGCAAGAAAATAGTAGTGAATTACAGTCTTTGATTCCTGGACTTTCAAACTTGCAAGGAGCACAAAGCTTACTAGGAAATATTGAGAATATCAGTGCAGTAAAAAGTGCATTCGATACGTTAGGTTTAGACCCATCTATGATCAGTCAGTTTGCTCCAGTAATCTTGGATTACTTGAACAAGCAAGGCGCTAGCGAAGGGCTTCTAAGTTCGTTGGGCGGGTTGTGGAATACTAGTAAATAAGCGTAAGTGATAATCACTTTTTAAATTGCCAGTCTGCATGGGTTGAAATAAATGTAGGCTGGATATAAAGGTTTACTGAATTACAGATACAAAAAAGCCGAGCTAATGCTCGGCTTTCTCGTTCTTACGAACTGATTACTCAGCAGCTTCTTCAGCAGCTGGGCGATCTACAAGCTCAATGTAAGCCATTGGAGCTTTATCACCAGCACGGAAGCCAGCTTTTAGGATACGAGTGTAACCGCCCTGACGAGCAGCAAAACGTGGACCTAGTTCGTTAAATAGTTTTGCAACTACTTCGTTGTCACGAGTACGTGCAAATGCTAGACGACGGTTAGCAACACTGTCAGTCTTAGCTAGTGTAATCAAAGGCTCAACTACGCGACGTAGCTCTTTTGCTTTTGGCAAAGTAGTCTTGATAACTTCATGACGTACTAGAGAGCTAGCCATGTTGCTGAACATCGCTTTGCGATGTGAGCTGTTGCGGTTGAGTTGACGACCACTCTTACGATGGCGCATGACCTAATCCTTCTAACTAGTATCGATTAATCTTCAGCGATTGATGCAGGTGGCCAGTTTTCTAGGCGCATGCCCAGAGACAGACCACGTGACGCAAGTACGTCTTTAATCTCAGTAAGAGATTTTTTACCAAGGTTAGGCGTTTTAAGTAGCTCAACCTCAGTACGTTGTACTAGATCACCGATGTAGTGAATCGCTTCTGCTTTCAGACAGTTAGCAGAGCGAACTGTTAGTTCAAGATCGTCTACAGGACGCAGTAGGATCGGATCGAATTCTGGCTTCTCTTCCTTCTCCTCAGGAACTCGTACATCACGAAGATCTACGAATGCATCCAATTGTTCAGCTAGGATTGTAGCTGCACGACGGATTGCTTCCTCAGGTTCTAGAGTACCGTTTGTTTCCATATCGATAACAAGCTTGTCTAGATCAGTACGCTGTTCTACACGAGCTGCTTCTACAGCGTAGGCAATTTTGTCTACTGGGCTGTAAGTAGCATCTACTAGTAGGCGACCGATAGGACGCTCGTCTTCTTCGTTATGGATACGCGCAGAAGCTGGAACATAACCACGACCACGTTCAACTTTGATACGCATTGCGATCTCAGCGTTGTCATCCGTTAGGTGACAAATTACGTGTTCAGGGTTAGCGATCTCTACATCACCATCATGGGTGATGTCACCTGCAACCACAGGGCCCGAGCCTGATTTGTTCAAAGTAATGAACACTTCATCTTTGCCTTCGGCAACGCGCACAGCCAAACCTTTAAGGTTTAGAAGAACTTCAAGAATATCTTCTTGAACGCCTTCTTTCGTGCTGTACTCATGAAGTACGCCTTCGATTTCTACTTCTGTTACAGCACAACCTGGCATAGAAGATAGAAGGATGCGGCGAAGTGCATTACCCAGAGTATGACCAAAGCCACGCTCTAATGGCTCAAGAGTTACTTTTGCGTGAGTCGAGCTGATTTGTTCAATGTCAACTAGACGTGGCTTAAGAAATTCTGTTACAGAACCCTGCATTGTGTCCTCTCTTTAGTTTAAACCTTACTTAGAGTAAAGCTCGACGATCAATTGTTCGTTGATGTCAGCTGATAGATCAGAACGCTCAGGCATACGCTTGAATGTACCTTCCATCTTGCCACCATCTACTTCAATCCAAGTTGGTTTTTCACGTTGTTCAGCAACTTCTAGAGCTGCTTTGATACGAGCTTGCTGTTTAGCTTTCTCGCGAATAGAAACAACGTCATTAGCCGCTACTTTGAAAGAAGGAACGTTTACAACTTTACCGTTTACTAGGATAGCTTTGTGGCTAACTAGCTGACGTGCTTCTGCGCGAGTTGCGCCAAAGCCCATGCGGTAAACTACGTTATCAAGACGACCTTCAAGAAGCTGAAGTAGGTTTTCACCAGTGTTGCCTTTTAGGCGAGCAGCTTCTTTGTAGTAGTTACGGAATTGTTTTTCTAAAACGCCGTACATACGACGTACTTTTTGCTTCTCACGAAGCTGAACGCCATACTCAGATAGACGACCGCGACGAGCGCCGTGTACACCTGGTGCGTTATCAATTTTACACTTGGTATCGATCGCGCGAACACCAGACTTAAGGAATAAGTCAGTGCCTTCACGACGGCTAAGCTTCAGCTTAGGACCCAAATATCTTGCCATGATTCTTCTCCAATTGTCCTAGAAACGTTATACGCGACGTTTCTTAGGTGGACGACAACCGTTATGAGGGATTGGTGTAGCATCAACGATGTTTGTGATGCGGAAACCAGCGGCGTTTAGTGCACGAACAGTAGATTCGCGACCTGGACCAGGACCCTTAACCATAACTTCCAAGTTCTTTAGGCCGTATTCTTTAGCCATTTCAGCACAACGCTCAGCAGCAACCTGTGCAGCGAACGGAGTAGACTTACGAGAACCACGGAAACCAGAACCACCTGCAGTAGCCCATGCAAGAGCGTTACCTTGACGGTCAGTAATGGTTACGATTGTGTTATTGAAAGAAGCATGGATGTGCGCAACGCCATCTGCAACTTGCTTGCGTACGCGCTTACGAGCGCGAGTTGGTTGTTTAGCCATTGTACTCTACCTTCCCGATTATTTCTTGATCGGCTTACGCGGACCCTTACGGGTGCGAGCGTTGGTTTTAGTACGCTGTCCACGTAGTGGTAGACTGCGACGATGACGAAGACCACGGTAACAGCCAAGGTCCATAAGACGCTTGATGTTCATAGATACTTCACGACGTAGATCACCTTCTACAGTGTACTTAGCTACACCATCACGCAGTTGATCGATCTGCTCTTCAGTTAGTTCACTGATCTTAACATTTTCAGCAATACCCACTTCAGCTAGGATAGCTTGAGAGCGAGTTTTACCGATGCCGTAGATCGCTGTTAGAGCGATTACTGCATGTTTCTGATCAGGAATGTTAATGCCTGCTATACGGGCCATTATTCACTCCTAAGTGTTTCTATAAAAGAATTAGCCGCAGCAAAGCCCGTTATGGATACGCTGCGGAATACTACTTCTTTTGCACGCAAAAGGTAGGCCGAGGAATATACTCGACCCAACCTTCATTTTCAAGTAAAAATTTCTGCTAATTAGCCTTGGCGCTGTTTGTGCTTTGGCTCACTGCAAATCACGCGAACGACACCGTTACGCTTGATTACTTTACAGTTACGGCAGATTTTTTTAACGGAAGCACGAACTTTCATTGCTAAACTCCGTAAATGAAACTGAGTCTACTGCCGGATTAACGGCCGTAGCCTTTCAGATTCGCTTTCTTCAACACAGAATCATACTGTTGAGACATCAGATGAGTCTGTACCTGTGCCATAAAGTCCATAATTACAACAACTACGATTAGTAGCGATGTACCGCCGAAGTAGAAACGTACGTTCCACGCGACCATCATGAACTCGGGAATCAGACAGATAAAGGTAATGTACAGTGCACCAGCAAGGGTTAGACGTGTCATTACTTTATCAATGTATTTCGCTGTCTGCTCACCTGGGCGGATACCGGGTACGAATGCACCAGACTTCTTCAAGTTATCTGCTGTTTCACGTGGGTTGAAAACCAACGCAGTGTAGAAGAAACAGAAGAAGATAATTGCTGCTGCATAAAGCATTACATACAACGGTTGACCTGGGCTAAGAGCCAAAGACACGTCAGTTAACCAACCAAACGCGCTGCTCTCACCGTTTTGACCAAACCACTGAGCCAATGTTCCTGGGAACAAGATAATACTTGATGCAAAGATCGCGGGAATTACACCTGCCATGTTAATTTTAAGAGGCAAGTGCGAGCTTTGCGCAGCAAATACTTTACGACCTTGTTGACGTTTCGCATAGTTAACGACGATTCGGCGTTGACCACGTTCCATGAAAACAACGAAGTAAATTACTGCAAAAGCTAATACCGCGATTAGCAACAGAAGAAGTACATGCAATTCACCTTGACGCGCTTGCTCGATTGTTTGACCGATTGCAGAAGGCAATCCAGCAACAATACCTGCAAAAATTAGTATCGAAATACCATTACCAATTCCGCGCTCTGTAATTTGTTCACCTAACCACATCAAGAACATGGTACCGGTTACTAAACTTACGGTAGCAATTAGCGTAAACATGGTTTGGTTGATAACAACCAGATTGTCGACCATGTTTGGTAGGCCAGTTGCAATACCTATAGCTTGGAAGGTTGCAAGTACAAGCGTGCCGTAGCGTGTGTATTGGCTTATCTTACGACGGCCTGCTTCACCCTCTTTTTTGAGTTCAGCTAACGCTGGATGAACTACAGTTAGCAATTGGACAACAATAGATGCCGAAATATACGGCATGATGCCCAATGCTAATATAGATGCACGCTCAAGAGCACCACCGGAGAACATGTTAAACATTTCAACGATGGTACCTTTTTGCTGTTCGAACAAATCGGCAAGTACAGCAGCGTCAATACCAGGAATCGGCACAAAAGAGCCGGCTCGGAATACTAAAAGTGCACCAATTACGAATAACAAGCGCGACTTTAGTTCACTTAAGCCGCTCTGAGCACTACGAAAATCTTGTCCTGGTTTCTTAGCCATCTGTACCTCGTTCCTCGAGATTATTCCTCGATTTTACCGCCTGCAGCTTCGATTGCAGCTTTAGCGCCTTTAGTCACACGTAGACCTTTAACAGTCACTGCTTTGTTGATTTCACCAGAAAGAACAACTTTTACAAATTCGATGTTCTTAGTGATGATGTTAGCAGCTTTAAGACTGTTTAGATCAACTACGTCACCAGAAACTTTCGCTAGCTCAGCTAGACGAACTTCAGCAGACACTAGGCTCTTACGAGAAGTGAAACCGAATTTTGGTAGACGTTGTTTCAGAGGCATCTGACCGCCTTCGAAACCTGGACGAACACTGCCGCCAGAACGTGATTTTTGACCTTTGTGACCACGGCCACCAGTTTTACCTAGGCCTGAACCGATACCACGACCTACTCGCTTCGCAGAAGTTTTCGCGCCAGCAGCCGGTGCTAGAGTATTCAAACGCATTCTGATTACTCCTCAACTTTAACCATGTAGTAAACCTTGTTGATCATACCGCGAATACACGGAGTATCTTCAAGTTCTACTGTGTGGTTGATTTTACGAAGACCTAGACCGCGCAAAGTAGCTTTGTGCTTTGGCAGACGACCAATTGAGCTTTTAGTTTGAGTTACTTTAATAGTTGCCATGGTGTTCTTACTCCGAAATAGATTCAACAGTTAGACCACGTTTAGCAGCAACCATTTCTGGTGACTTCATGCTACCTAGTGCATCGATCGTTGCACGAACGATGTTGATAGGGTTCGTAGAACCGTACGCTTTAGATAGTACGTTGTGTACACCAGCAACTTCTAGTACTGCACGCATCGCACCACCTGCGATAACACCAGTACCTTCTGCAGCAGGCTGCATGTAAACTTTAGAGCCCGAATGGCGACCTTTCACTGGGTGGTGAAGAGTGCCTTCGTTTAGAGCGATCGTAGTCATATTACGACGCGCTTTTTCCATTGCTTTTTGAATCGCTGCAGGTACTTCACGAGCTTTGCCGTAACCGAAACCTACACGACCGTTACCGTCACCAACTACTGTTAGTGCAGTGAAGCTCATGATTCGACCACCTTTAACCGTTTTAGAAACACGGTTAACTGCGATTAGCTTTTCTTGCAAATCATTCGCTTGAACTTGTTGTTCTTTAGCCATCTTCCAACCCTACCTTAGAATTTCAGACCAGCTTCGCGAGCAGATTCTGCTAGCGCCGCTACTCGACCGTGGTATTGGAAACCAGAACGATCAAATGCAACTGCAGTTACGCCCTTCTCTAGAGCGCGCTCAGCAATAGCTTTACCCACTGCTTTAGCTGCATCAACGTTACCAGTGTATTTCACTTGCTCACGGATCGCTTTTTCTACAGTAGAAGCTGCTGCGATAACCTCAGAGCCGTTAGCCGCGATAACCTGTGCGTACACGTGACGAGGAGTACGGTGTACAACTAGGCGAGTCGCACCCAGTTCTGCAATCTTACGACGTGCACGTGTAGCACGACGGATGCGAGATGCTTTCTTATCCATAGTGTTACCTTACTTCTTCTTAGCTTCTTTAGTACGCACATTTTCATCTGCGTAACGAACACCTTTGCCTTTGTATGGCTCAGGCTCACGGTAAGAACGAATGTCAGCCGCAACTTGACCAACTAGTTGCTTGTCAGCACCAGTGATCACGATTTCAGTTTGGCTTGGACATTCAGCTTTAATACCCGCTGGCAACTCGTGCTCAACTGGGTGTGAGAAGCCTAGTGTTAGACCTACAGCGTTGCCTTTGATAGCAGCACGGTAACCTACACCTTTAAGAGTTAGCTTCTTAGTAAAGCCTTCAGTAACACCAACAACCATGTTGTTAACTAGAGCGCGAGCAGTACCTGCTTGAGCCCATGCGTTAGCAACACCTTCTTTAGGACCGAAAGTCAGGTTATTTTCTTCCTGAGCGATTACAACTGCGTTGTTAAGAACGCGAGTTAGTTCGCCTTTCGCACCTTTTACAGTGATTTCTTGGCCGTTTAGTTTCACCTCTACGCCAGCTGGAATAGCGACAGGTGCTTTTGCAACACGAGACATAGTCTACTCCTTATTAAGCTACGTAAGCGATGATTTCACCACCAAGACCTGCTTTACGTGCAGCGCGGTCTGACATAAGACCCTTGGAAGTAGAAACGATAGCAATACCAAGACCACCCATTACAGAAGGAAGTTCATCTTTCTTCTTGTAAACACGTAGACCTGGACGAGAAACACGTTTAAGTTGCTCGATTACTGGTTTAGCTTGGAAGTACTTAAGTGTAACTTCTAGCTCAGGTTTTGCTTCGCCTTCAACAGCGAAGTCAACGATGTAACCTTCAGCTTTTAGTAGTGCAGCAATTGCAACTTTAAGCTTTGAAGAAGGCATTTTTACAGCAACTTTGTTTGCTGCCTGACCGTTACGAACGCGGGTCAGCATATCCGAAATCGGATCTTGCATGCTCATATGATTTACTCCAAATGATTAAGTGGCAATTACCAGCTAGCCTTACGAAGACCCGGAATCTCGCCTTTCATGCAAGCTTCACGAACCTTAATACGGCTTAGACCGAACTTACGTAGGTAACCGTGTGGACGACCAGTTTGGTTGCAACGGTTGCGCTGACGTGATGCACTTGAATCACGTGGAAGAGATTGCAGTGTAAGAACCGCGTTCCAACGATCTTCTTCAGATGCGTTTACATCGCTGATGATAGCTTTTAGCGCTGCACGCTTTTCAGCGAACTTAGCTACTAGCTTCGCACGTTTTGCTTCACGTGCTTTCATTGAATTTTTAGCCATAACAGTAACCCTTCACCTTACTTACGGAATGGGAAGTTAAAGGCAGCCAGCAGAGCACGGCCTTCCTCATCAGTACCAGCAGACGTCGTAATAGTGATGTCTAGACCGCGTACTCGATCAACTTTATCAAAGTCGATTTCCGGGAAGATGATTTGCTCGCGAACGCCCATGCTGTAGTTACCGCGACCGTCAAAAGACTTAGCGCTAACACCACGGAAGTCACGTACACGTGGAAGAGCGATGTTAATTAAACGCTCAAGAAAATCCCACATACGTTCGCCACGCAAGGTTACTTTACAACCGATAGGGTAGCCTTCACGGATTTTGAAACCTGCAACAGATTTGCGCGCTTTTGTGATAAGTGGCTTTTGACCAGAGATCGTTGCCATATCAGACGCTGCATTTTCTAGCAGTTTCTTATCGTTGATTGCTTCACCAACACCCATGTTTAGGGTGATTTTCTCGATTCTAGGGACTTGCATGACGCTTGTGTAACCGAACTGTTTGGTCAGTTCAGCGACTACAGACGACTTGTAGTAATCATGCAGTTTCGCCATAGTAGAACTCCAAATTACTTCTATTAGTTAGAAACGGTTTCGCCGTTAGACTTGAAGAAACGAACTTTTTTGCCGTCTTCAAAACGGAAACCGATACGGTCAGCTTTACCAGTAGCTGCGTTAAAGATAGCCACGTTAGAAACGTCGATAGCTGCTTCTTGCTCTACGATACCGCCTTGGATACCCATAGCTGGAACAGGTTTCTGATGTTTCTTAACTAGGTTGATACCTTCAACGATAACTTTACCAGTTGCTAGAACCTTAGTTACTTTACCTTTCTTGCCTTTGTCTTTACCAGCAAGAACGATTACTTCGTCATTACGACGGATTTTAGCTGCCATTTCTACGTGCTCCTTACAGAACTTCTGGAGCCAGTGAAACGATCTTCATGAACTTATCGCCACGAAGTTCGCGTGTCACAGGACCAAAGATACGTGTACCGATTGGTTGCTCAGTATTGTCGTTTAGCAATACGCAAGCATTTCGGTCGAAGCGAATGACAGAACCGTCAGGACGACGTACGCCTTTACGGGTGCGCACTACCACCGCCTTCAGAACATCACCTTTTTTAACTTTACCGCGAGGGATTGCTTCCTTCACAGTAACTTTGATGACGTCACCGATATGTGCATAACGGCGGTGAGAGCCACCCAGAACCTTAATACACATTACGCTGCGTGCGCCTGAGTTATCAGCTGCGTCCAGCATACTTTGCATTTGGATCATGTTAGTGCTCCGCTAAATATTAATAACTAGACCCATCACGGGTCGGGCTGCCTCTTTAAAAGGGACGCGAATTGTACCACCCTTTTTTGTGATTGGGTAGTCAAAAAATAAACGGCTCCAAAAATATTTTGGAGCCGCTTTAGTTTCATAGAATTAACGAGATTAAATCTTCGCCTTTTCTAGAACTTTTACCAAAGTCCAAGACTTAGTCTTAGACAGTGGACGACACTCTGCGATTTCAACTGTGTCGCCTAGGCCACACTCGTTGTTCTCGTCATGTGCGTGTACTTTAGTCGTACGTTTTACGTATTTACCGTAGATTGGGTGTTTTACGAAACGTTCGATAGCAACAGTGATAGACTTGTCCATCTTGTCGCTAATTACACGACCTTGTTGAGTACGTTTTACTT
Source organism: Vibrio sp. Vb1554 (assembly GCF_033344235.1). NCBI lineage: Bacteria > Pseudomonadati > Pseudomonadota > Gammaproteobacteria > Vibrionales > Vibrionaceae > Vibrio > Vibrio sp. Vb1554. The sequence continues at coordinate 105,158 of NZ_JAWPOJ010000015.1, forward strand.
CGCTCATTATGCGCCTGCCTTCTCAGTCAAAACAGTTTTCACACGTGCGATATCACGGCGTACAGCTTTCAGAGTATGAGTTTGCTGTAGTTGACCAGTCGCAGCTTGCATGCGCAAGTTGAACTGTTCGCGTAGCAAATTCATTAGCTCAGCGTTAAGCTCTTCAACGCTTTTCTCGCGTAGATCTTGTGCTTTCATCACATCACCTGCTTAGTTACAAATGTAGTTTTGAAAGGCAGTTTACGTGCCGCAAGACGGAACGCTTCACGTGCCAATTCTTCAGGTACACCACCCATTTCGTACATAACCTTACCAGGTTGGATTTGGGCTACCCAGTACTCAACGTTACCTTTACCCTTACCTTGACGAACTTCAAGTGGTTTTTCTGTGATTGGTTTGTCTGGGAACACACGGATCCAGATTTTACCTTGACGCTTAACGTGACGTGTCATTGCACGACGTGCCGCTTCGATTTGACGAGCAGTTAGACGACCACGGCCAACAGCTTTAAGACCGAATTCGCCGAAGCTTACATCAGTACCTTTAGCTAGACCACGGTTACGACCAGTCTGAACCTTACGGAACTTAGTACGTTTAGGTTGTAGCATCTGTCGACTCCTTACTTACGGCCTTTACGCTGCTTCTTAGGCTTGTCGCCTTTAGGCTCTACAGCGTTAGCTGCTGGCATACCACCTAGGATTTCACCTTTGAAGATCCAAGTTTTAATGCCGATCACACCGTATTGAGTGTGAGCCGAAGAAGTTGCGTAATCAATGTCAGCACGTAGAGTGTGTAGAGGCACACGGCCTTCACGGTACCACTCTGAACGTGCGATTTCAGCGCCGCCTAGACGACCGCTTACTTCCACTTTGATACCTTTAGCGCCTAGGCGCATTGCGTTTTGTACTGCGCGCTTCATAGCACGGCGGAACATAACACGACGCTCTAGCTGAGACGCGATGCTGTCACCAACAAGTTGCGCATCTAGTTCAGGCTTACGTACTTCAGCGATGTTAATTTGCGCTGGTACACCTGCAATTTTAGCTACAGCTGCGCGTAGCTTCTCAACGTCTTCACCTTTCTTACCGATAACAACGCCTGGACGAGCAGTGTGAATAGTCACACGGATGCTCTTAGCAGGACGCTCGATAACGATACGTGATAGAGACGCTTTTTTCAGTTCACTTGTAAGGAACTGACGTACCTTGAAGTCGCCGTCTAGGTTGTCAGCGAAATCTTTGGTGTTAGCAAACCATGTAGCATTCCAAGGCTTAACGATGCCTAGACGAATACCATTTGGATGTACTTTTTGACCCATTGCTTACTCTCCTAGTCTCTAGCGATCTGCTACAACAACAGTGATGTGGCTTGAACGCTTCAAGATACGATCCGCACGACCTTTAGCACGAGGCATAATACGCTTCATGGTTGGGCCTTCATCTACAAAGATTTTTGCGACATTCAGATCGTCAATATCTGCACCTTCGTTGTGCTCCGCGTTAGCGATAGCAGACTCTAGAACTTTCTTAACTAGTGCAGCAGCTTTTTTGTTGCTGAACGTTAGGATTTCTAGAGCTTGGTCAACAGATTTACCACGGATTAGATCCGCAACTAAGCGAGCTTTCTGAGGCGAAATGCGAGCAAAGTTATGTTTAGCAATTGCTTCCATTATCTACTCCTTAGCGCTTCTTAGCTTTCTTATCCGCAGCGTGACCGCGGTAAGTGCGTGTTGGTGCGAATTCACCCAGTTTGTGACCGATCATTTCATCAGTTACAAATACTGGTACGTGCTGACGACCATTATGGACAGCGATGGTCAAACCGATCATCGTAGGGATGATCATTGAACGACGGGACCAAGTCTTAATAGGCTTTTTGTCTCCGCTTTCCACCGCTTTCTCTACCTTCTTCAGCAAGTGTAGGTCAATAAAAGGACCTTTCTTGAGAGAACGTGGCATGGCGATTCCTCTTTATATAGATTACTTGTTACGACGACGTACGATGTACTTGTCAGTGCGTTTGTTCTTACGAGTCTTGAAGCCTTTAGTAGGCATACCCCAAGGAGATACTGGGTGACGACCACCAGAAGTACGGCCTTCACCACCACCATGTGGGTGGTCAATCGGGTTCATTACAACACCACGAACCGTTGGACGGATACCGCGATGACGTGATGCACCTGCTTTACCAAGTTCACGTAGCATGTGCTCAGAGTTACCAACTTCACCGATTGTTGCACGGCCTTCAGAAAGAACTTTGCGCATCTCGCCAGAACGTAGACGGATAGTTACGTACGCACCGTCGCGAGCAACGATTTGAGCGTAAGCACCAGCCGAACGAGCTAGCTGACCACCTTTACCAGGCTTAAGTTCAACGTTATGTACTGTTGAACCTACTGGGATATTACGCATTGGTAGAGTGTTACCAGCTTTGATTGGTGCATCAACACCAGACTGAATAACATCACCAGCTACAACACCTTTAGGTGCTAGGATGTAGCGACGCTCACCGTCTTTGTAAAGAACTAGAGCAATGTTTGCGCTACGGTTTGGATCGTATTCAAGACGCTCAACTGTCGCTGGAATACCATCTTTAGTACGTTTGAAGTCAACTACACGGTAGTGGTGCTTGTGACCACCGCCGATGTGACGTACTGTGATACGACCCTTGTTGTTACGACCACCGTTCTTAGAGTTTTTCTCTAGAAGAGGTGCGTATGGCTTGCCCTTGTGTAGGTCAGCGTTAACAACTTTAACAACGTGACGACGACCAGGGGAAGTCGGCTTACATTTAACAATAGCCATTTTTAACTACTCCTGTTATTCCGCGCCGCCAACGAAGTCAAGATCTTGACCTTCTTTCAAAGTAACGTACGCTTTCTTAACGTCGCTGCGGCGACCTTGGCGTAGACCTTGACGTTTGGTCTTACCCTTAGTGATAAGAGTATTTACAGACTTAACTTCAACTTCAAATAGCTTTTCTACAGCTGCTTTGATCTCTTTTTTAGTCGCATCTTTCGCTACTTTGAAAACGATAGTGTTCGCTTTCTCAGCTGCCATAGTTGCTTTTTCAGAGATGTGCGGTGCACGTAGAACTTTTAGGATACGCTCTTCAGTGATCATGCTAGCATTTCCTCTACTTGCTTAACTGCTTCTGCAGTCATTACAACTTTGTCAAACGCGATTAGAGATACTGGATCGATACCAGCAACATCACGTGCGTCAACTTTGTATAGGTTACGAGCAGCTAGGAATAGATTCTCATCTACTTCGCTAGTCACGATTAGAGCGTCAGTTAGCTCAAGCTCTTTAAGCTTAGCAACTAGCTCTTTAGTCTTTGGTGCTTCAACTGAGAAGTTATCAACAACGATTAGACGCTCTTGACGAACAAGCTCAGAAAGAATGCTCTTCATAGCACCACGGTACATTTTTTTGTTTACTTTTTGGCTGTGATCTTGTGGTTTCGCAGCAAAAGTAACACCACCTGTACGCCAGATTGGGCTACGGATTGTACCAGCACGCGCACGGCCAGTACCTTTTTGACGCCATGGCTTAGCGCCACCGCCAGAAACTTCTGAACGTGTTTTTTGAGCACGAGTACCTTGACGAGCACCTGCTGCGTACGCAACAACTACTTGGTGTACAAGAGCTTCGTTAAACTCACGTCCGAAAGTAGTTTCGGAAACAGTTAGTGCATCGGCACCTTTAACCATTAGTTCCATTACTTACTCCTGAGACGTTATGCTTTAACAGCTGGTTTAACGATCACGTTGCCGCCAGTTGCGCCTGGGACTGCACCTTTAATAAGAAGCAGGTTGCGCTCAGCGTCAACACGTACGATCTCTAGGTTTTGAGTCGTTACACGCTCAGCACCCATGTGACCTGCCATTTTCTTGCCTTTAAATACGCGACCTGGAGTCTGACATTGACCGATAGAACCAGGAGCACGGTGAGACAATGAGTTACCGTGAGTCATATCTTGAGTACGGAAGTTCCAACGCTTAACAGCGCCTTGGAAACCTTTACCCTTAGATGTACCAGTAACGTCTACTTTCTTAGTTTCGTTGAATAGTTCAACAGTTAGTTCTGAACCAACTTCGAACTCTTCGCCGTTTTCTAAACGGAATTCCCAAAGACCGCGACCAGCTTCAACGCCAGCTTTAGCAAAGTGACCTGCTTCAGCTTTGTTTACGCGGTTAGCTTTCTTAGAACCAGCTGTAACCTGGATTGCTGCGTAGCCGTCAGTTTCAAGAGTTTTCACTTGAGAAACACGGTTAGCTTCAACCTCAACAACAGTTACTGGGATAGAAACGCCTTCTTCAGTAAATACGCGGGTCATGCCCACTTTACGACCGATTAGACCAATCATACTTCTAATCTCCCTTAACCTAGGCTAATTTGAACGTCAACGCCCGCAGCAAGGTCTAGACGCATTAGAGCATCAACAGTCTTGTCTGTTGGCTCAACGATGTCGATTAGACGCTTGTGAGTACGGATTTCGTACTGGTCACGTGCTTTCTTGTTAACGTGTGGAGAGATAAGAACTGTGAAACGCTCTTTACGAGTTGGCAGTGGGATTGGACCACGAACCTGTGCGCCAGTGCGCTTAGCTGTTTCAACGATTTCCGCTGTAGAAGCATCGATTAGTTTGTAATCGAAAGCTTTTAGGCGGATACGGATACGTTGGTTCTGCATGAGACAGAGCTCCAAATTTAATAAATTACACAAACAATATCGCCACTCAAACTCGTCAAGACGAGAGAATGCCGATTGATTTATGTGAAACCGTAGCATCCAAGATTAGGACGCATTGTCAGTTAATTTTCGATTAACTATCCCTATATGCCAAAGTCACCTTTGAGGATAGTTTTTCCGAAGAAAAGATAGCTAATTGTATTAACCGCGAACATAAGCTGAGTATACATTACCTCACAAATCCTTAGATTTGCTCGCTCCTCACTGCTCATTGGTTCACAACTGGCTTAACCAGTGCGCTGCATTATACAGATCACACTTTAGGTTGCAAGCGCTGAGTGAAAAATAATCGGGAATATTCCAAACCCCATACATTCATCTTCGCTTGGTAGCCATTAAAACAAAAAGGACGCCGAAGCGTCCTTTTCTAAACTGTAATCGTAATAGCGGCTGCTATTATTTCTTACCGCTTGATAGTGCACCGAAACGCTTGTTGAAGCGATCAACACGGCCGCCTGTATCAACGATACGTTGCTTACCAGTGTAGAATGGGTGACACTTGTCACATACGTCTAGGTGGATAGACTCTTTACCTAGAGTAGAGTTGAACTCAAAAGAGTTGCCGCAAGAACAAGTCGCTTTTACTGCTTTGTATTCTGGGTGGATACCAGCTTTCATGGGATAACCTCAATAGTAGGCCGTGTCGCTATACGAATCTAAGCCGCACACCACACGCAATTAATAATAAAATGGGATACCGCATCAACTAATTGCCGAAGCCATATCTCAAGGCGCGATATAGTAAAGAATCACATTGCTCGGATCAACACATTTGGCAACTTTTTCGCCACTTTTTTAGCCAGACTAATCATAGAGGCACGATTCACGCTGAATCGCATTGCTTTACTCGAATTTCCATACCGATTTTAATAGACTCTCATTTCCTTTCCCTCTTTTTTAATAGCTAAGAATTTATGCGTCCAACCATTGCTAGAGTGGCATTACCCGTTCCGCTCGACAAACAATTTGATTACGCCATTCCGGGGCACCTGTTTCCGATCATTGGTGGACGCGTTTCCGTACCTTTTGGACGCCAAACCTTAGTCGGCATCGTCACCGCAATGGTGAACCACTCCGACTTTCCTAAAGAGCAGCTTAAGCCAATCAAAGCGGTATTAGACTCCCAACCGATATGGCCAGAGACGCTTTATTCTCTGCTAAATTGGAGCAGCCAGTTCTATCAGTACCCTCTAGGTGACACTCTACACAATGCAATGCCTGCCGCGCTGAGGAAAGGCAAACCGGCTGACTTTGCAACGCTACAAGAATGGCAACTGACAGAAGCAGGAAGAAATAAGCTCATGCAAGGGCTTGGACGTGCGATAAAACAACAGCGTGCACTCCAAATGATGGTCAACGGCCCAACCTCGCATCAAGAGCTCTTGGATCAAGAAGTAAACTCAACCATCTTAAAAAACCTCGAAGAAAAAGGTTGGGTCGAGCGCATCGAGAAAAAGCCGACCATTACGAAATGGAGTCAAAATGTAGAGTGTACGGTTGAGAAACCAAAGCTTAACCATGAACAAGCACTCGCGATTGCCAGCGTAAATAGCCAAACGGGCTTTGCTTGCTATTTATTAGAAGGGGTAACTGGCTCTGGTAAAACCGAAGTTTACTTAAACCTTATCAAGCCCGTTCTAGAGCAAGGGAAACAAGCATTAGTTTTAGTACCTGAGATCGGTCTAACGCCCCAAACCATCAACCGCTTTAAACATCGATTTAATGTCCCGGTAGATGTGATTCATTCCGGTTTGAATGAAACAGAGCGTTTGAACGCCTGGTTATCGGCTCGCGATAAAGCCGCGGGGATCATCATTGGTACGCGCTCAGCCCTACTGACACCTTTTGCTGATTTGGGGATTATTATCGTTGATGAAGAGCATGACGCATCGTATAAGCAACAAGACAGCTTGCGTTACCATGCCCGTGATGTTGCCGTCATGCGTGCCCATAAAGAGCAAGTACCGATTGTCCTTGGCTCAGCGACGCCAGCGTTAGAAACCCTACATAATGCACTGTCTGGTAAATATCACCATTTAACACTCACCCAACGAGCTGGCTCTGCCGTGCCAACCACCAATAAAGTGTTAGATGTAAAAGGTCAGTATTTAGAAAGCGGCTTATCCGCCCAACTGATTGCAGAAATGCGCAAACACTTAAAAGTGGGCAATCAGGTTATGTTGTTTCTTAACCGCCGAGGTTTCTCGCCCGCTTTGATGTGCCATGAATGTGGTTGGATTGCAGAATGTAAACGCTGTGATGCGTACTATACGTTCCACCATTACAGCAACGAAATACGCTGCCATCACTGCGGCTCACAACAACCTGTCATTCATCAGTGTCAGGGGTGTGGTTCAACTCAATTGGTTACCGTCGGCGTAGGAACGGAACAACTCGAACAACAATTGGCTCAGTTATTTCCAGAATACAACGCCATTCGCATCGACAGAGACAGCACACGTCGCAAAGGTAGTTTGGAAGATGCCCTTGAGTCGATTCGTAAAGGTGAATACCAAATACTGATAGGCACTCAAATGCTGGCTAAGGGGCACCACTTTCCAAATGTAACGCTCGTAGCTCTTTTGGATGTTGATGGCTCTTTGTATAGTAGTGATTTTCGCGCTTCGGAGCGATTAGCTCAGCTGTTTATTCAGGTCGCAGGTCGTGCTGGCCGAGCAAGTAAACCTGGCGAAGTGATCCTGCAAACTCACCATCCTGAGCACAGCTTGCTGCAAGCCCTACTTCAAAAAGACTATCGTCACTTTGCTATGACAGCTCTGGAAGAACGCAAACTGGCTCAGCTTCCGCCTTATAGTTTCTTGACTCTGTTTAAAGCAGAAGCAAACCAAAGTGAGGTAGTTGAAGACTTCCTGCGTCAGGTTCGCTTTACGTTAGAATCACACCCTCTGTTCGATGATTCCTGCATGGTGTTAGGCCCCACTCCTTCACCTTTGGCCAAGCGGGCTGGTAAATACCGCTGGCAGCTGTTACTTCAAACCCAGCATCGTTCATTGATGCAAAAGTTATTAACCAGTGCCAAACCTGCTATTGAGTTGTTGCCAAATGCCAAGAAAGTTCGCTGGAATTTAGACATAGAGCCACAAGATCTCAGCTAGCAAACGTTTAACTATGTAATGAATTACCATTTAATGTGACGAGCATCACGACGGGATTGCAATTTTTGTTAAACAGACCGTAACTTTCACTTTAGAAATGAATAGACTATCCAAATTAGAAAAGTCTAAAGTGACTTGTTCGCACAGGCTTAGATTAAAACAATGACTATTCCCACAAATTGATGTCGCAGTGAAGAATCCATTTTTCCACTTGTTAACACGAACTGAGCGAAGAGCAAACGCTGCTCTAACTCAGCGTGATTACTATGATTTCAAACCGGAATAACGTCATCTTGGCAAAAAATAAACGAGAGGTTAAAAACTATGGCGACAATGAAGGATGTTGCCCAGCTTGCGGGAGTGTCTACGGCTACGGTATCTCGAGCATTAATGAACCCAGAGAAGGTCTCTTCTTCAACGAGAAAAAGAGTAGAAGATGCCGTACTTGAAGCGGGTTATTCTCCAAACTCATTAGCGCGTAACTTACGTAGAAACGAATCAAAAACCATTGTCACTATCGTTCCCGACATCTGTGATCCTTATTTTTCTGAAATTATTCGCGGTATTGAAGATGCTGCCATGGAACATGGCTATCTAGTCCTGCTGGGCGATAGCGGACAACAGAAGAAACGCGAAAGTTCTTTCGTTAACCTCGTATTTACTAAGCAGGCGGATGGAATGCTACTGCTTGGCACAGATCTACCGTTCGATGTCAGTAAGCCAGAACAAAAGAACTTACCTCCGATGGTAATGGCGTGTGAATTTGCGCCAGAGTTAGAACTTCCGACAGTACATATTGACAACCTGACCTCAGCATTTGAAGCGGTGAATTACCTAACCCAACTAGGTCATAAACGCATCGCGCAAATCTCGGGGCCAGATACGGCAATATTGTGTCAGTTCCGCCAGCAAGGGGCTTTGTTGCGTAATTCAGACGAGAAACCAAACCTCCTAAAGTTGAGCGACTTTTATACAATATACTGAGTTTCAG
>NZ_JAWPOJ010000160.1:0-1500 GCF_033344235.1 Vibrio sp. Vb1554
AATGAGACACCTAAAGCCGGCCTACGTACAGAAGTGATCCTATTTAAGAAATGATTTGGGTTGCAAAACCATGATGTAATACGCGGTTTCATCCTAACTGAATGATAGTATTGATGAATACTTGTAAGCAAAACAGTAATTAAAGTGACGGCTTATACTCGCAGTCACTTTTTCATGGATGAAATATGACAATCAGATACTCTTTACTTGCGGCCAGTTTACTGGCCGGGTTTGTTCACGCCAATGAAGCACCGAAAAATATTATTTATATGATCGGTGATGGAATGGGCCCTGCCTACACAACCGCCTACCGTTATTATCAAGATAACCCAGAAACTAAACAGATTGAGCCTACAGTCTTTGACTCGATACTGGTTGGCATGGCTCACACCTATCCCGATGATGATACTTATGTCACTGACAGTGCAGCAGGCGCGACGGCCTTAAGCAGTGGTATAAAGAGTTACAATGGCGCCGTCGCTGTCGATACCCATAAAAAGCCTGTTAAAACGATGTTAGAAGTAGCGAAAGAGCAGGGCATGCCAACCGCTTTGGTGGCGACTTCGCAAATTAACCACGCGACGCCCGCAAGCTTTGCCGCGCACAACGAATCTCGTCGTAATTATGATCAGATAGCAGACGACTACTTGGATAACAAAGTAAATGGAAAGCTGCCCGTCGATCTGTTACTTGGTGGAGGTGTTCGATACTTTGAGCGTGAAGACAGAAACCTAATTGAAGAATTTAAAACGCAGGGTTATCAATACCTAACGGATTTTGATACCTTGCCTTCGTTGCAAACATTGCCTGCGATTGGGTTGTTTGCCGACAAAGCATTTCCGTTTGCTTTGGATGAGAATCCCAACCGACTCGAGAAGATGACGAACAAGGCGCTGTCGTTATTGTCGCGCTCAGAGCATGGCTTTTTCGTCATGATCGAAGGAAGCCAAATCGACTGGTGCGGTCATGCGAATGACATTGCATGCGCGATGGCAGAAATGGATGATTTTGCTAAGTCGATTGCTTTAGCCAAGGCGTATGTTGATGCTCATCCTGACACTTTGCTCGTTGTCACCGCCGATCACTCCACGGGAGGTTTAACTATCGGCGCAAATGGAGAATACGACTGGAAAACGGATGTGATCAAAGGCGTGCATCAAACGGCGTGGCCATTAGCAACGTCACTTGCAAAGGGTTCAGACATCAAACAAGTGTGGTCAGAATCAGTAGATTGGGCGCTGTCAGATGTGCAATTTGCACTCCTTATCGACGCGAAGAAGAGTGAAGAACCCGCGAAAGCGCTTTATCAAGCCGTAAAGTCAATCATCAACGATCAAAGCCTCACAGGTTGGACGACAAAAGGGCACACCGCGGTGGATGTTCAGGTGTTTGCTTATGGTAAAGGATCACAAGCATTCGTTGGTTCTCAGAACAATACCGACATCGCAAACAAGTTGATTGGTTATCTTCAATAAGAGACATTTTTTAGCCGAAGATAAG